>CAJVZM010000005.1 GCA_913020475.1 uncultured Flavobacteriaceae bacterium | reverse complement strand
ATTTATACATCAAATTTATTTGTAATAAACCACAAAACCCACCCCCTGGTCAGGCAATCAGATAGCTTAGAAAGTTTTTAGCTTATCTCTTTGAATACTATGTCATAGTCCACATTCTCTCCTATATGCTTGGATACATACTTACAAACATCTTCACTATCATAGATAGGTTGATAATCTCCTTTATCTCTCTCAGATACATAGAAGACATTCTCTACTTTGTTCGAAGTCTTTAGAAGTTTAGTGATCCAGTTTCTTACTGTCATTGTATGGATCTTGTAAGGTGTTCTACATGTGATGAAGTAGTTCCAGTTTAACTGCTGTAGGAAGTCTGAGTAATGTTTTGTTATTTTCATTTTCGGTTAAGTTTAGACAATAGCAGGGATTAAGGCATGCTATGCCTGTTTATACTGATTTTCAAGTGAATAGGGTTATTATTTTATTTGAATACCCTAAGGTAATCAAAAAATAAACTGCTAAATTTGAGATATTAGAGTGAAAGTTGAAAAACAGAGGAAAAGGCAACTCTACAGGCAACTAAAAAAAAGAAGTCCTAAAAACACTGGGTCTTCAGGACTATTGAGCGGAGAGACAGGGATTCGAACCCTGGCAACGGTTGCCCGTTGACAGATTAGCAATCTGCTCCATTACCACTCTGGCACCTCTCCTATGCTCAAATGCAAATGTAATTCTTAAGAATCAACAAAACAATAGTTTTATTTAGATTTAAATAGTCTATTCTGGGTATTCTACCCTAAGGTGGTAGATATTGATTAACTTTTTGGATAGTACTTTTTTGACCGTTTCTATCTCAGAAAGGGTAATATTACAGTCGTTAAACTGTTTCTCATCAATTTGCTTGTTGATTATTGTATCTACAAACTGTTGAATTTTGTCAACAGTAGGCTCTCTTAAGCTCTTAGAGGCTGCCTCCACTGCATCGGCCATCATTAAAATTGCGGTTTCTTTCGAAAAAGGTTTTGGCCCTGGATATCTAAAATCTTTTTCATCCACATCCTCACCCAGTTCTTGCGCTTTTTTGTAGAAAAAATAAACCCATGAGTTTCCGTGGTGGGTACGAATAAAATCAATAATACGATCCGGTAATTTAAACTTCTTCGCCATTGCAATGCCTTCTGCAACATGGTTGATGATGACTTTAGCACTTTGATCTGCTGGCATTTCCTCGTGGGGAGAAACACTCCCGGTTTGATTTTCCGAGAAATAAGTCGGAGCACTCATTTTTCCAATGTCGTGATACAAAGCCCCTACCCTAACCAACAGTGTATTAGCCCCGATTTCATTTGCAGCTGTTTCAGCCAAATTGGCTACCTGAAGTGAATGATGAAAAGTCCCTGGTGCACAATCAGACAATTCCTTCAGGAGTTTAGCGTTAGTATCTGATAGTTCGAGTAATGATACATCCGAAACCAATTTAAACAAACGCTCATAGAGATAAATTAAGGGTTGCGCAAACAATGTCAACAGACCATTAAGTAAGAATAATCCAATAACCAGAAAATCTATTTTATTAACACCTCCCTCATGTGTGATTGTAAAGGCTATATAGCCTAATAAATAAACTAATACAATTCTACCTACAGTGATAAATAGATTGGCTCGGTTTTGCAACTGAGTTGAAGATAAAATCGTAACAATGCCCACCATCAACTGAAGGAAAACAAATTCAAAACTGTTGGGAACGACAAAACCCAAATTCAATATTGTAATGACATGGGTAAAAAGCCCCACCCTTGGATCAAAAAATGTTTTTAAAATCAAGGGAAGAATACAAATTGGGACAGCATAAAGAAATCTAACATCAAAATTCACCACTATGGTCGTCAGAGCAATCATACCAACCATATTTAGAAAAATAAAGGTTATTTCTCTATTGTCCTCAAAAATAGAGGATCGGTAATTATTGATAAATAATATCAACGACATAAATGTTAAAACCACCAGAATGGTATATCCAAAAATGATCCAATAATAGTTCAACTCATTCCACAATTGAGATTCGTATTCGTCTCTTAAGGAAATCAACATTTGAAATTTCTCACCCTCAACTACTTCGCCTTGTTTGATAATTATGGTATTTTCTAGTATAAGTCCACGATAAGGAGAAATATCACCCAAGGATTTATTGATAGCATTGGAAGTAAACTTTTCATCCAAGCTTATATTGGGCTGGACAATTTCAAAAAAGAGCTTGTAATAGTCGGTGTTATGAAGGGCAAAGGAAGTATTATTAATTTGATTATCAATACTTTCCTGAAGGGTTTCAATTTTAACAAATTGATCCTTATCAACCGTGGATTCAAAATTACCTTCGATCAAAAACACACGCTCTCCTCCATTTTGTTCAAAACCAGGGGGTAGTACTCCATTAAGATAGGTTTGTTCCAAGAGCAAGAGACCAAAGTCATATAATTTTTGATATTCTTCGCTAGAAGCAGGAAAACTGAAGAAATTTGAGAATTGAGAAGCATAGGAATTTTTAACTACTTCATATACCTGAGTATCTAATCTATAATAAGGAAATTGAGCGTCCAATATGACCTGTTTCTCTGCCTCGAGCTCATTAGATGACTTCAGGATAGAGAAATCAAAAGGAGCATACAAGCTTGCATATTGCCAGGGCTTACCCTTTTGGAATTCATACTTAAATTTTGCGCCTTTGGGAAACAAGTAAACAACCAAAAAACTACATGCCACCAACAATATGGCCTTGTAAATAAGGTTTTGATTGGTCAATATAAAGCGCCAAAATTTTTTCAATACCTAAATAATCAGAAATTCAAATTTAATGAAATATGAGGTTTCGTATGTGTATTTAAAAATGTATTTCCAAACATATGACGGCAATTTGATTATTTTTGTATTAACAAACAACCATTTTTTGGTAACAAATCACTCTTTTTTAAATTAACCGATTTGGAATACGGTATCTGCCATTTGGGAATTATCCCTATGAGAATAGAGAACAGTCACCAAAGTGAAATGGTATCTCAACTGCTTTACGGAGAGTGTTATAAAATTATTGAAAAAAGAAAAAAATGGGTGAAAATTCGCCTCGAGTGGGACGGTTACGAAGGATGGATCGATGAAAATCAGCTGATTAAGATTTCGAAAGAAAATTTTGATAAAATCACCCAATCAACCATAAAAATATCAATAGATCTGGTAAATTATATTACTACCAAAGATAATTTATTATTTCCCATTTTGATTGGCAGTGATCTGAGGGCCTTAAAAATACTTGAACACCGATTTGAGGGAGAATTTGAACGAACAAAAAAATCAAAAAAATCATTAATTTCGACGGCCTACTTATTCCTAAATGCCCCATATCTGTGGGGAGGAAAAACACTTTTGGGTATTGACTGTTCAGGTTTTACCCAAATGGTTTATAAGATTAACGGTATCAAATTAAATCGGGATGCCGATCAACAAGCACTTCAAGGTCAGACCCTAAGCTTTATTGAGGAAAGTGAAGCCGGAGATTTAGCTTTTTTCGATAATGATGAAGGCAAAATCAATCATGTAGGTCTATTACTAGAAAACCATTACATTATCCATGCCTCTGGAGTCGTTAGAATTGACAGGATAGACCAATCTGGTATATTTAACATAGAAACACAAAGCCACTCCCATAAATTACGATACATCAAAAAAATGATTTGAAGAAATCCAATAGGTTTTATGAAAGGAATATTAATTAAGATTATCCTGAATTGATAACCAGCTTATGTGTTTATACTATTTATCCAAAAAAGCTTTCATTTTCTTATACCCATCACTGTCCCCGAGTGTGCCATAAATATTCATTAGTGTTTTGATCGCATCAATATTTTCTCCAATTTCAATCAAATTCATAAGTATAGGGACACATTCCTTATAAAGTTCCTCACGATCTGACTTCAAATCGTCGTATTTAGCATTATCTGCCGCAGATGTTCCCAAACTATTCATTTCATCAACGATGGTTTTTTCACCCTCTAAAACCAATGCAACAAGATTCATATATGCATTCTCATATGTGGGGTCTTTTTCAATTGCTTTTTCATAATATCCTCTAGCAGCCTCTTTTTCCCCCAAATCGGCAGTAACAACCGCAAGATTGTAATACAAATTTGGATTGTCAGGATCTTGAGCAATCGCCTCACTCATCAAACTCTTAAACTTTTCTTTTTCATCCAATTGAATGTAGATATTGGCTTCGGTTAAAATTAAATTAAGATCAGTAGGATCGCTAAGTCTTGCTTCCTTAACTGCAGTCATTGCTTTCTGATTATCTCCTCTTTGAGCATGAATCAATGCAATATTTTTAACAATTTCAGGAAATTTTGAGGGTGTATCTTCTTGCCTAGGATTTTCATAAGATTTAGATCTCTTATACAAATTATACTCTGATTCAGTCACTTCTGTTTCAACCCCAGATTCAACTTCAGTCACATAATATTTAGTCACTACCCCCGTGTAATTTATTTCTTTTAACTGATTGTAATAGTCTAGGGCAACATCATACATATTGCCATTTATGGCACTAGAGGCAGCATAATAAAGATAGTCAATGTTTGATATAGGATCAATAAGAAAAGCCAAATACAACTTATTAGTAGAGGATTCATAATCACCGGTATTATTGTCATCAATTGCGCTGTTTACGATGTCAACGGACAAAAGATTTAATTGCTGTATGACTTCTTCTCTTATGAACTCCTCACCTAAGGAAATAAGGAGATCATATGCTAATTGAAAATTCTCATTATTTTGAGCAATTTTCGCTTTTAAAAATTTATAATTACTCTTTACTTTACCGTCTGCATTTTCATAAAGGGTTTGATTTTCTTCCAAAAGTTTTAAGGATCCTGATACGTCACCGGCATCATATAGTTTCTGAGCTTTTCTTAGTTCTTTTTTTTGGGAAAAAGAAAAATTGAAAAGGAGAAGTAGAGTAAAAAAGCTAATTCGTTTCATGTTTATTGTAAAAAATATTTTTAAAATTTAAAATTTTACTGTTGCAAAAATAGTATTTGTAATGAATTATTCAACAATAGTCCCACCTTCTATGTCAATATCTGAAATATCCTCTACATCATCATCATCTTTCATCACTTTAGCGACTGCTGCGATAGAATCGTCTTCTCTAAGATTGATCAATTTTACCCCTTGAGTAGCACGTCCCATGACCCTCAAATCTGATACAGCCATTCTGATAGCAATCCCAGATTTATTAATGATCATTAGGTCGTCTTGATCTGTTACATTTTTCAAGGTGACCAGTGAGCCAGTTTTATCGGTAATGGAAATAGTTTTCACACCTTTACCGCCTCTATTTGTAATTCTGTAGTCCTCCAAGTCTGAGCGTTTACCAAAGCCATTTTCAGAAACGACCAAGATATTGGTATCCATATCGTTTACCGAAACCATTCCAACAACCTCATCGTTCGCATTTGCCAAAGTAATACCTCTCACTCCTGAGGCACCTCGTCCCATAGGTCGGGTTTTACTCTCTTCGAATCGAATAGCTTTTCCGGATTTAACTGCCAAAAGGATTTGGCTATTTCCATTGGTCAACTTGGCTTCTAGCAGTTCATCTTCATCCTTTATGGTAATAGCATTGATTCCATTGGCTCGTGGACGCGAATACTGCTCTAGACTAGTTTTTTTGACTTGGCCTTTCTTAGTGGCCATAATTACATAGTGGTTGTTGATGTACTCCTCGTCTTTCAAATCCTGAGTACATATAAAAGCATTGACACGATCATCTTGCTCAATATTAATCAAGTTTTGGATGGCGCGACCCTTGGAAGTTCTCGACCCCTCGGGAATTTCATAAACACGCATCCAAAAACATTTTCCTTTTTGAGTGAAGAACAACATGTATTGATGGTTAGTTCCTACAAAAAGGTTTTCAAGGAAATCTTCATTACGTGTTGTTGAAGCTTTTTGTCCAACCCCACCTCTGTTTTGTGTCTTATAATCAGACAGCGGTGTCCTCTTGATGTAGCCTGCATGTGAAATGGTGATGACCATTTTATCATCGGGAATCATATCCTCAATACTGAAATTCCCGCCTGCATATTCAATTTTGGATCTTCTCTCATCACCATATTTTTCCTTAATCTCAAGCAATTCGGTTTTAATTATGTCCATCCTACGATCCTTTTTATCAAGGATATCTTTCAGGTCGGTAATTGTTTTTAATAACTCATCGTTTTCATTACGGAGTTTATCTTGCTCCAGTCCGGTCAACTGCCTCAATCGCATTTCAACTATGGCTTTGGCTTGAATTTCCGAGAGGCTAAATTTGGCAATCAAATTTTCTCTAGCTTCCTCGGCATTGGCCGATCCTCGAATGATCGCTATAACCTCATCGATATTGTCTGAAGCGATAATCAAGCCCTCTAATATATGGGCGCGCTCCTCGGCTTTTCTCAATTCAAATTTAGTTCTGCGAACCACCACCTCATGACGGTGTTGAACAAAATAGTGAATAAGTTGTTTGAGATTAAGTAACTGAGGGCGTCCCTCTACTAAGGCGATATTGTTTACACTAAATGAAGATTGTAGAGTAGTGTATTTATATAATTTATTAAGAACAATGTTTGGAATTGCATCCCTCTTAAGAACATAAACAACACGCATACCGTTTCTGTCAGATTCATCTCTAATGTTGCTTATACCCTCTATCTTTTTGTCATTGACCAACTCAGCAGTTTTTCTGATCATCTCAGCTTTATTGACTTGGTAAGGTATTTCTGTCACAATAATACACTCTCGATCCTTGACCATTTCAATATTTGCATTCCCTCTCATAACAACACGCCCCCTACCGGTCATAAAAGCCTCTTTAACTCCGTCATAGCCATAAATTGTTCCTCCAGTGGGAAAGTCGGGGGCTTTAATTGTCTGTATTAATTCTTCTATAGTAATGTCGCTATTGTCGATGTATTTAATGGTTCCATCAATCACCTCCGTTAAATTGTGGGGTGGCATATTAGTTGCCATACCTACGGCAATTCCAGAGGCTCCATTGATCAATAAATTTGGAACTCGTGTAGGCAGTACAGTTGGTTCTTTTAGGGTATCGTCAAAATTGAGTTGATGATCAACGGTCTCTTTTTCAATATCGGCCAATAAATCTTCCGACATTTTCTTCATCCTCGCTTCTGTATAACGCATGGCAGCAGGGCTGTCTCCGTCAATAGACCCAAAGTTTCCTTGCCCATCTACCAATAGATAACGGAGGCTCCACTCTTGAGCCATTCGCACCATCGTATCGTATACAGAGCTATCTCCGTGGGGGTGATATTTTCCCAAAACCTCTCCCACAATACGAGCCGATTTCTTGTACGCAGTATTAGCTCTAATACCTAATTCATGCATTCCATAAAGCACCCTTCGATGTACAGGTTTCAATCCATCACGTACATCAGGAAGAGCACGTGACACAATGACAGACATTGAATAATCAATGTAAGCCGACTTCATTTCATCCTCTATATTTATAGGAATTAATTTTTCTCCGTCAATCATTTAATATAATTTATTGCAAAGGCTAAATTACTTCATTAGCTGATTTTTATTGGGATTTACACAATATTTTTTACTGAATTTATCAACATGACAATATTATATTTTTCTTATAAAATTTTACTTTTGCTATTTTGCTAAATGATATTTTTTTTGTCTATTAGCTTAAGTAAAATAACTGGAATGCTTTTTGATCAATTCTTAATAAATCATTAACTTTCAAATATGGACGATAACTTTTCACCTAGAGTCAAAGATGTTATTTCCTTTAGTAAAGAAGAAGCCCTGCGATTAGGTCACGGCTCCATAGGAACAGAACACTTGATGTTGGGAATATTGCGGGATGGTGAAGGTAAAGCGGTATCAATTCTCAAATCTATTGAGGTCGACCTCGATGAATTAAGGCGGAAAGTTGAAATACTTAACCCTGCCGTAATTGAAAATTCCGGGGTGATTAACAATAAGAAAAACCTACACCTTACCCGTCAAGCAGAACGTGCTCTCAAGACAACTTTCTTAGAGGCAAAACTTTTTCAGAGTGATATCATTAATACTGCTCACCTATTTTTATGCATTTTAAGAAATGAAAATGACCCTACAACTAAGTTATTATTAAAGTTGAATATTGATTACGATATTGTCAAAGAACAATTTAAATTGATGATCGCCAGTGACGACCAAAACTACATGGACATATCTTCTTCATCATTTCCAGAAGAAAAAGAGGGTGAAAATGAATCAGGAAAAGAGAACCCATTTGTTCCTACCACCGAATCAAGAGTCAACGTCAAATCCAAAACACCTGTTTTAGATAATTTTGGACGAGATGTGACTGCATTAGCAGAACAAAATAAATTGGATCCTGTGGTTGGCAGAGAAAAAGAAATTGAAAGAGTCTCACAAATCCTCAGCAGAAGAAAGAAAAATAATCCCCTGCTGATAGGTGAACCTGGAGTAGGTAAATCCGCCATTGCAGAAGGCTTAGCGTTACGGATCATACATAAAAAAGTATCTAGAGTCCTCTATGGTAAACGCGTTGTCTCCCTTGACTTAGCCAGTTTGGTTGCAGGAACCAAATACAGAGGACAATTCGAAGAACGCATGAAAGCAGTAATGAATGAATTGGAAAAAAATAACAATATCATTCTCTTCATAGATGAAATTCACACCATAGTCGGTGCAGGGGGTGCCACTGGAAGTCTAGATGCTTCTAATATGTTCAAACCTGCACTTGCTCGGGGAGAAATTCAATGTATTGGTGCAACTACATTGGACGAATATCGTCAAAATATTGAGAAAGATGGTGCGCTCGAGAGACGCTTCCAGAAAGTTTTAATAGAAGAAACAACAGAAGAAGAAACCCTCGAGATATTGAAAAATATCAAGGACAAATATGAAAACCATCACAATGTTATCTACACCGATGAGGCACTAGTAGCCTGCGCCGAACTAACCTCAAGATACATGACCGATCGTTACCTTCCGGACAAGGCCATCGACGCTCTAGATGAATCCGGTTCTAGAGTTCACATCAACAATATGAATGTCCCAGACGAAATCATAAAATTCGAGGAAGAACTCGAAAAAATAAAAGATTTGAAAAATTCTGTTGTCAAAAAGCAAAAATACGAGGAAGCTGCAAAGCTCAGAGACGACGAGAAAAAATTAGAAAGAACTCTTCTAGAAGCTCAAGAGAGATGGCAAGAAGAATCAAAACTCAATAGAGTTACGGTTAATGACACCCATATAGCTGATGTAGTATCTATGATGACCAACATACCGGTCAATAAAATCGTTAAAAGCGAAAAAAATAAATTAGCTAACCTTACTGATGTTATTAGTGAAAAAATCATCGGACAAAAGGAGGCCGTTCAAAAAGTTGTCAAAGCCATTCAGCGAAACAGAGCAGGGCTCAAAGCCCCAGATCGGCCGATAGGATCATTTATTTTTCTTGGACAAACAGGTGTAGGCAAAACACAACTAGCTAAAATTCTTGCAAAAGAAATTTTTGATTCTGAAGAAAATCTCATTCGTGTTGATATGAGTGAATACATGGAAAAATTTGCAATTTCCAGGTTAATTGGAGCACCTCCAGGCTATGTTGGATATGAGGAGGGCGGACAATTGAGCGAAAAAGTAAGACGTCGCCCCTATTCTGTCATATTATTGGATGAAGTTGAAAAAGCTCATCCTGATGTTTTTAACATGCTATTGCAAGTATTAGACGAAGGATTCTTGACCGACAGTTTGGGAAGGAAAATCAATTTCCAAAATACGATTATAATCATGACCTCAAATATTGGAGCCAGGCAAGTCAAAGATTTTGGAAGCGGTGTTGGATTTGAAACCTCTAATATAAAATCTCAGGCTAGCGAAATCGAAAAAAGTGTCATACAGAATGCATTAAAGAAAACTTTCGCACCCGAATTTTTGAACCGTATTGACGATATAGTAATATTCAACTCTCTTGAAAAAGAAGATATTGAAAAAATTGTTGAAATTGAATTGGTTAAACTCACTAAAAGGGTAGGAAATATCGGTTACGAAGTTTCACTCACTAAATCGGCAAAAAACTTCATAAGCCAAAAAGGGTTTGACAAGAAATACGGAGCACGACCTCTTAATAGAGCTATTCAGAAATACATAGAGGATTTATTGGCCGAAAACGTTGTAAACAACAATATTCAGGAAGGATCACATATCACCCTTGATCACAGAAAAGGTGACGAAGAACTACATATCAAACCTTCCACTTTAGTTAATGAAAATTAAAGATGATTCTGTTTCAGAACCGTCCAACAAATTGGATGGTTTTTTTTATACAATTCAAAACTAAAATTGTTTCCAAAAAATTTTAAAGCTAATAGTTTTATAATATTTTTGCTTTGATGTTGTATTATAAAATTTTAAAGAATACTTGTACTTACTTTTTCAGGTCAAAAGTTGTTGTTGTTAAAACTTCCATTTCGACAATAACCACCCCTATGGGGGTAGTTCATCACATATAACGCTATGGCCAAATATCCTCAAATCTTTGATTTAGATCCAAAATACAATAATCTTAAGCCAATTACCCTTAAAACGTCATAGTGAAGGGTTAAACAGAAAAACATACAAAATGAAAGTATTAAAATTTGGAGGAACATCGGTTGCAAAATCAGAAAGTCTATCCAGTGTTCTCAAAATTGTTCAAAATCAAAAAGGTCCTATTGCAGTGTTGGTCTCTGCTTTTGGAGGGATTACTGATTTACTTATTGAAATGCTTTCTCTGGCCCAACTAGGTGACGACCAATACAAAGACAATATTACACTGATTGAAAAACGTCATTTGGAAACCATCAAAAATTGCGTCCCCATTCAAAACCAAAGTGCCATTATTAGTTTTCTTAAAAAACATCTAAATGAATTGGAATCTCGACTCGATGCTGTTCATCTTCTAGAGGAGGCAACCCCCAAAAACAAATCGACAATTTCCGCTTATGGCGAAATACTCTCCAGTAATATCATTCAGGAAATATTCACTTTTAACAAAATAAATTCTGTCCTAAAAGACAGTAGAGAACTAATAAAAACCTCATCCCATAACGGAAGAGAAGTAGTTGATCATGAACTTACAAATAAGCTCATTCTAGACTATTTCAAAAAAAACACCTCCGATGTGGTTCTGCTTCCTGGTTTTATAGCCAGCAATGCATTGGGAGAAACGACCACCTTAGGCAGAGGAGGCTCTGACTACTCCGCTGCCATAATTGCCAATGCCACCGAATCAGATGTATTAGAAATTTGGACCGATGTCAGTGGTATGTATACCGCTCATCCAAAGATTGTAGCACAGGCTAAGCCAATTGAAAAATTGAGTTATTATGAGGCCATGGAACTATCTCATTTTGGAGCGAAAGTAATTTACCCTCCTACCCTACAACCCATTATTGAAAAAAAAATACCCATTGTCATCAAAAACACTTTTGCACCACAAGATAAGGGAACTCTGATTGATGATACCCCTTCAATTGAAAATGGCGAAATCGTCAAGGGAATAAGTCATATTGACAATGTGGCCTTAATAAATTTGGAGGGAAGCGGTATGATCGGAATTACTGGTTTTTCTAAAAGATTCTTTGAAGCTTTGTCCGATGAGAAAATTAATGTAATAATGATCACACAGGCGTCCTCCGAACACTCAATATGTATTGGAGTTAAGGAAAATGAGGCCATGGCGGCCAAAAAGGTGATAGACGAGAAATTTGCCTTTGAAATTTCCATTAATAAAGTTACTCCAGCTCAAATTGAAAAAAATATGGTCAATATCGCTGTAGTAGGTGAAAAAATGAAAGACCATCAAGGCATCAGTGGAAAACTATTCAGCAGTCTTGGAGCCAATAATATCAATATTAGAGCAATTGCCCAAGGAGCATCGGAGAGAAACATCTCTATCATTATCGATAGAAAAAATGTCACCAAGGCTATCAACACTCTTCACGAAAGTTTCTTTGAAGCGCAAATCAAAGAATTGAACCTTTTTGTCACAGGTTTAGGAAATGTTGGAAGTAAGCTTTTAGAGCAAATAGAAAAGCAAAACAAATATCTAATTGAAAATCTAAGATTAAAAATTCGTGTCATTGCCATTTCCAATTCCAAAAAAATGGTTTTGGGTGATGATTCATTAGATTTAAAAAATTGGAAATCAAAATTAGAAGAAAGCCAAAAAAAGGCCAACAGAGATTTATTTTTTAAGCATGTCAAAAAACTCAACATGCGAAACAGCATTTTTGTTGACAACACAGCAAGTGAGATTATTGCCAAAGAATACACCCACTATTTAAACAATAATATAGGAGTCGTCACTTGTAACAAAATTGCTGCTGCCGATGAGTTAAACAACTACCTAAATCTCAAAAAAATTTCCAGAAAATTTGGAAGCCCATACCTGTTTGAAACTAATGTCGGTGCTGGATTACCCATAATCGATACACTAAACAACCTCATTGCCTCAGGAGATCAAATTATCAAAATTCAAGCAGTCTTGTCTGGAAGTCTAAATTTTGTTTTCAACAACTTTAAAAAAGGAGATTCTTTCCACGAAGTGGTTCTGAAAGCAAAACAAGAGGGTTATACTGAACCTGATCCAAAGATCGACCTCAGCGGTATTGATGTAGCTCGAAAAATTTTGATTTTAGCCCGTGAAAGTGGAATAAAAATAGAATTAGTGGAAATTGAAAATGAACCCTTTTTACCCCAAGAGTGTTTGGATACAAAAGACAACAAATCATTTTTTGAATCCCTCGTAAAACACAACAGCCATTTTGAGAAGATGTTGGAAAATGCCGAAAAAGAAGGTGCCAAAATGAAATATGTAGCTCAATTAGAAGGTGGAAAAGCAAAAGTAGGAATACAGTTGATTAAAGAAGGACATGACTTTTATAATTTAGAGGGAAGTGACAACATCATCCTTTTCTACACCAATCGCTACAAAGAACAACCCCTTATTGTAAAGGGTGCTGGAGCGGGTGCCGATGTAACCGCCTCTGGTATTTTTGCCGATATCATCAGAATTGGAAAGCAGTAAAATGAATCAAATTAAAATTTTTGCTCCCGCAAGTGTTGCCAATGTTTCTTGTGGATTTGATGTATTGGGATTTTGCCTCGAACCGGTTGGTGACCAAATGCTCATTCGTAAAACAAACTCATCAGGAATTAAAATCACCAAAATTGAGGGGCAAAACCTACCTTTAGATGTAAAAAAAAATGTTGCTGGAGTAGCTGCCGAAGCGCTACTTAAAGCCCATCCCACGAAATCAGGCTTTGAAATCGAAATCTACAAGAATATAAAGGCGGGGAGTGGAATTGGAAGCAGTGCTGCCAGTGCTGCTGGTGCTGTTTATGGCATCAATGAGTTGCTAGGCAAGCCCTACACTTCACACGATTTGATTTCTTTCGCCATGGAGGGAGAGGGTATGGCCAGTGGCACAGTCCATGCAGACAACGTAGCACCCGTCTTAATGGGTGGGATCACTTTGGTCAGATCTATTGATCCTGTCGATGTTATAAAACTCCCGATTCCTAAAGCACTTACTGCTGTGGTCTTACATCCAAAGATTGAATTAAAAACCATGCATGCACGTGAGATAATCAAAAAAAATGTGACAATGGAAAAAGCCATTCAACAGTGGGGAAATTTAGGAGCTTTTGTCTCTGCTTTATACAATGAAGATTACGATTTAATGTCGAGAAGTCTAAAAGATGAAATTGTTGAGCCCATGAGATCAATGCTTATCCCTGAGTTTGAGTCACTCAAAAAAGCCTCCATTCAGGCAGGAGCTATTGGTTTTGGTATTTCCGGTTCTGGTCCATCAGTCTATGCTCTAACCAAGGGAATAGACGGCGCCAAAAAAATTCATAGTGCTATTAATGAAGTGATTTCCTCCATTGACATAGATTATGAAATACATATATCTAAAATTAATGAACAAGGAATAAAAATTTTAACTGATTAATGAAGTACTTCAGTCTTAACTATAACTCAAAAAGTACACTTTTTCACGATGCGGTAAAAAGAGGTTTAGCTCCAGACAGGGGACTATACTTCCCCGAATCCATACCTCAACTCCCTCAGAGTTTTTTTGACAATATCGAAAAAATGAGCATTCATCAGATGGCCTATCGGGTGATAAAACCCTATGTAGGGAATCAAATATTGAAAGAAAAACTGATGGAAATTATATCCGAAACATTGGACTTTGACTTTCCCATTGTAGAAATTACTAATAATATTGCAGCCTTAGAATTGTTTCAAGGTCCAACCCTCGCTTTTAAAGATGTTGGAGCTAGATTTATGGCGCGTTCGTTGGGATATCTCAACAAGGGATCCAAAGATAAAATAACTGTATTGGTTGCTACTTCTGGAGACACAGGAGGAGCGGTTGCAAATGGCTTTCTGGGTATAGAAGGTGTTAATGTTGTCATCTTATACCCCAAGGGTAAAGTGAGTGAAATTCAAGAAAAACAGCTGACCACTCTGGGAAAAAACATCACCGCCCTTGAAGTCGAAGGTGTATTCGACGATTGCCAAGAAATGGTAAAAACCGCTTTTTTAGATACAGCTTTGTCCAACATTAATCTCACATCTGCCAACTCCATCAACGTTGCCAGGTGGCTACCCCAAATGTTTTATTATTTTATTGCTTACAGAGCGCTGAGAAACAAAAACAAAAAATTGGTGTTTTCAGTTCCCAGTGGAAACTTTGGAAATATCTGCGCTGGTATCATGGGAAGGCAAATGGGATTACCTATTGACCACTTTATTGCCAGTACCAATGTAAACGATGCTGTTCCTCGTTTCATGGAAACAGGAAATTATGATCCTATGCCAACCATCCAAACCATCTCTAACGCCATGGACGTGGGAAACCCCAGTAACTTTGTCAGAATTCAAAAAATATTCAACAACGACGTTGTAAAAATGAAAAAAATCCTCTCTGGCTTTAGTTATACTGATCAGGAAACTAAAGAAGCCTTGAAAGAAATCTACGAACTAAAAAGCTACATTGCAGACCCTCACGGCGCTATTGGATATCTTGGGCTTAAGGAGTATCTAGAGGAACAAAATGAGGATTATTATGGTGTGTTTTTGGAAACCGCCCATCCTGTTAAATTTTTAGATTCCGTAAACAATACCCTTAAATTGGAAGTCGAAATACCCGAAAAACTCAAGGATACTCTTTCAAAAGAAAAAACCAGTATCTCCATTAAAAATTACGGTGAGCTCAAGTCTCATCTACTTGATTAAGCTATCAATCTCAGGTAAAATAAAATTCTTAAGCGCACTCTCTTCTTTCATTAATTTCTCTATGCTTTCCCAGTCTCTGGGAGCACCAACCGATAAATTAATTGGGCCATCACTAGTAATCAATATATCGTCTTCAATACGGATACCAATATTCCACCATTTGGGGTCACATGGACTGTTCTCTGGTATATAAATACCGGGCTCTATTGTAATAATCATATTCAACTCCAAATCCCCATAATTTCCTGGGTCGTGAACATCAAGGCCAATGTGGTGTGAAAGGCCGTGAGGATAATATTTTCTCGCCTCAGAGACCTCATTGATGATTCCTAACTGTTGTAATCCATTAGCTACAATGTCATATGAAAGTTTGTAAATCGATCTAAAATCATTTCCTACCTGAGATGCATTGATGGCCGCCTCTTGGGAATTATAAACTATTTGATATAAGGCTTTTTGCTCCTTACTAAAAACACCATTGGCGGGGATGGTTCGGGTAACATCAGCTGTATAGCCATAATACTCCGCCCCCAAATCCATTAAAACCAACTGATTGTGAAGATCTTCTTTATCATTTTCGATATAGTGCAATATACAACCGTTTTCGCCTGCACCAACTATAGATGGATATCCCTCATCAGCAGCTCCATATTTTCGAAAAACAAATTCATGGATACCTTGAATTTCTCTCTCACTCATTCCAGGATGAATGGCTTTCATTACTTCAATTTGACCCACAACAGAAATGGCCACCGCCTTTTTGATAAGATCAACTTCATTTTTAGTCTTTACTTCTCTCAAATCGGCCATAATCTTGGACAGGTTTTCTACATCAAAATTGAAATTATGCAGGGCAAAAGCTGTTTTCATTTTAGCTTCATCATAAAAAGATTGGGTAGATTCTTTGAGGAAATCTTTGATGATTTTATCTTCAATTAGTAAACTATCTTGCTTTACCAAGTAAGCAACCTCATCTCTAACCGCCTCATGATTTTCCTCATCTGCTTGAATAATTCTTTGATAAGCCAGATAGGCCAAGCGATTGAAATCATTAGGAAAATTAATTGCTTCTTTAAAAGTGGCCTTGAGATCGAATAAATCAAGTGGGTCATCAACTTTATATCGAAGATTATCTCTAAAGACATAGGTCTTTTGATTTCGAATATCATTCTTAAATTCAAACATCAAAACCTTATCAAAGCGGTCTAGGTTTTGGATATCATACTTAAAATCAACCCGCTCAGCAACACGATCAAAACCCAATTCTTTAACCTCTTCCAAGTCATAACGTTTTCCGTTCCACATTTCCACATAATCATTCCGTTCTGGTACATAAATTTTTTCATGGTAAACACCTTCACTGTCATTTTGTTCATCTTTATAAATTATCAAAACGGAATGGGGTTGATGCCATCCGGTTAAGTAGAAAAAATTGGGGTCTTGATGATAGGTATAATCAACATCGTTGGCCCGATTTCTTATCGGTGCACTAAAAAGAACAGCAACACTATTGTCTGGCATCTTCTGACGAAAGGAGTTCCTTGTATTTTGATAATGTTTGGCCGATAATTTAGATTTTTGAGCATGACTGGAAAGAAAATAAAGCAAAAAAAACAGTATAAGAAGATTTTTCATAAGGCGATTTTATCCGGTTTTAAGCTTTTTTTTCAACTTACTTATGATCTAAAAGTAATATTTTTGTTCAAAATATCTCAATGAAGAAAACCCCATTTTATGATATTCACTCCCAATTGGGTGCTAAAATTTCCAATTTTGGGGGATATCAAATGCCCATTCAGTACAGTGGAGTCAAACAAGAACATATGACTGTCAGACAAAAATTGGGTGTCTTTGATGTTTCCCACATGGGGGAATTTTGGGTAGAAGGCCCCAACGCATTTGACCTTTTACAGTTTATTTGCAGTAATGATATTTCAAAACTCATTCCTGGAAAAGCACAATACAACTATCTGCCAAACGAGCATGGAGGTGTTGTTGATGATCTGATTGTTTTCCAAATCCATACCGAAAAATACCTTCTTGTGGTTAATGCTTCCAACATTGAAAAAGACTGGAACCATATCATAAAACAAAATCAAAAATTCGGTGCAAAGCTTGAAAATGCGTCAGAAAAAATAGCTTTATTGGCCATTCAGGGCCCCAAAGCAATCACTGCTATGCAATCCATTTGTAATACTCAACTGGATCATTTGTCACACTACAGTCATATTACCAATACTTTTGCAGGAGTCAAAAATATTTTGATCGCAACCACTGGCTATACTGGGGCAGGAGGGATTGAAATCTATTTTGATGTTACTGAAGCTAAAAAAGTCTGGAATGCTGTAATCAAAGCAGGAAAAGAATTTGGCATATTACCCGCAGGATTGGCTGCTAGGGACACACTTCGTTTAGAAATGGGGTATTGTCTTTATGGATATGAAATCGATGAACAAACCTCACCTATCAACGCCGGACTGGGATGGATTACAAAACCACATACCGGATTTTTAAGTGCTAAACTCCATAATAAATCAATAGAAAAAGGCATCACCGAAAAACTGATAGGATTTCAAATAGACGAGAGGGGCATTCCTCGCTCGGGTTATCTCCTTTATGATACCAATCAAAATCCAATAGGAAGGGTTACGTCAGGAACCCAGTCTCCCTCTCTCAAAAGGGGAATCGGTTTAGGCTATGTAAAAACCGATTTTTCTAATCCCGGACAAAAATTATACGTGCAGATCAGAGAAAAATTTGTTTCAGGAACTGTTGTAAAACTTCCCTTTTTAAAATGATCGCTCAATGAAAAGGATTTTGATTTTTGGTGCAAGTGGTTATATAGGAAACACCCTTTATAACGAGTTAAATTCCTACTACGATACTTTTGGAACTTATTTTACCAAAAAAGGTTTTGAGCAAAACCATCATTTTTTTCATTTTGATATGCAAAAAGGTGGGCTTGCTAGCATCATTAAAGAAATCAAACCAAAACTTATAATTTCCGCGTTGAGGGGACCTTTCGATGCCTTGATCGAAACCCATCAATTTTTGATAGATCTGATCAGTCGTTTCAATTGCAGATTGATGTTCCTTTCATCCGCCAATGTCTTCGACTCCTTCGAACACTTTCCATCCTATGAATACGACAAAACTCTATCAGAAAGTATTTACGGCCGCTTTAAAATCAAAATCGAAAATGATTTACTTCGTCTGCCACCCGCCAAGTTTGTTCTGGTTAGGTTGCCTATGGTCTTTGGTAATAATTCACCCAGAATTCAGGAATTAGACCAAGCCATGAATGCAAATCAACCCATAGAAGTATTCCCCAATACCATTATCAATATCAATAACGACATTAAACTAAGTCAACAAATACACTACATTATAAATCAGCAACTCACCGGTATTTTTCATTTGGGAAGTACCGATTTGATCCATCATTTCGACTTTATCAAATTAATTATTCAAAAGAGATACCAACGCAAAGCCGTTTACAAACAAGTATATACCACCAACCAAATGCGATACTTGGCCGTATTGGCCAAGGAAAACAAATTGCCCAATAACCTTCTTTTTTCTTACACAGAAATTCTAGACGATTTGACTTTGTTCAAAAAGGATTTTTAATTGTTTTTATCTTTGTGACCAATTAACATTATGGGAAGAGCATTTGAATTTCGGAAAGCAAGAAAAATGAAACGATGGTCGGCCATGGCCAAAACCTTTACTCGAATAGGAAAGGACATTGTTATGGCAGTCAAAGATGGTGGCTCTGATCCAGACAATAATTCACGACTTCGAGCAGTCATACAAAATGCCAAAGCCGCAAACATGCCCATGGACAATGTAGAGCGTGCCATCAAAAAAGCATCCGATAAAAACACAGAAAACTACAAAGAAGTATTGTTTGAGGGCTATTCACCTCACGGAGTGGCAATATTGGTCGAAACCGCAACTGACAACAATAACAGAACGGTAGCCAACGTTAGGAGTTATTTTAACAAATATAATGGTAACCTAGGTACATCGGGTTCTGTAGAGTTTATGTTTGACCGAAGCTGCAATTTTAGAATCCCTTCTGAGGGGGTAGATGCGGAAGAAATGGAACTGGAGTTTATCGACTTTGGAGTGGAAGAAGTTTTTGAAGATGAAGACGGGATACTTCTCTATGCCCCTTTTGAAAACTTTGGAGACATCCAGAAAGAATTGGAAAATCGTTCTATAGAAATCCTTTCTTCGGGCTTCGAGCGTATGCCTCAAGTCACCAAGCAATTGACAACTGAACAGCAAGAGGAGGTACTCAAACTTATAGAAAAAATTGAGGAAGACGATGATGTACAAAATGTATATCACGCAATGTTTATTAAAGAATAGGTAGTCCTAATGATCATTCATAAATGCAGTAAACACCTATTAGAGTAGTTTTTGGCGAATGCCTTTCGCTGTACCTTAATCCTTAATTACTTTTTTTTGCCTCATTGAAATAGGCTCGCATTTCTTTTATATCTTTTTCAATATCTCCCGTTGGATCAAATAGTTTTAAAAAAGACACCTTTTTGGAAGGGTAGTTAAAGTGCACCAATAATATAGGCACTTCTGCCTCCAAGGCAATATAATAGAACCCAGTTTTCCATCGTTCTACTTTTCTTCGGGTCCCCTCTGGAGCAATAGCCATTCGAAAAGAGTCCTTTTCCTTAAAAATTTGTGCAATGGCCGATACTTTATTTTCTTTCGAATTACGATTGATGGGAGTTCCCCCTAAAGCACGAAAAAACCAACCAGTAAGGGGGTTAAATAATTCTTTTTTTCCCACATAGCTGATTTTTTTATTAATTACCGTACGAGTCAAAACCCCAATTACAAAGTCCATATTTCGGGTATGGGGGAATACGGCAACGATAAATTTATTTAATGACGGAAAATCACCTTCAATTTTCCACCCCAACAAGTGAAAGAAAATAATTTTTGCAAGATTTGAGATCATTTGGAATTTAATTCATTTAAATGGGCTTTTGCACGTTCCAAATCGTATGGGGTATCGATTTCAAAGTTGAGATTCAGGGTCTCCACCATTTTAATTTTTTTTCCATGTTCGAGATATCGAATGCATTCTATTTTTTCGGCCGACTCTAGAGGGGTCATCTCTTGTTTACTGAACTCGATCAAGGCTTGCTTTCTAAAGGCATACACCCCTACGTGCTTATAATAGGTGGTAGATTGTTCATTATCACGATCACAAGGAATGGGTGAACGGGAAAAATAAAGTGCAAAGTTGTTCAAATCTACGATAACTTTAACCACACTTGGAGTTGCAACTTCGTTGTATTTCGTTAATGGCGTCATTAACGAAGCCAAAGCAATTTCCTTTTGATGATCATCCTTAAAGACGTCGATAAGTTTGTTTAAACTTTCAGCATCCACAAAAGGCTCATCTCCTTGGACATTAATCACAATATCGGCTTCCATATCAGATGCGGCTTCGGCAATACGATCACTTCCACACTGATGATCTCTTCGCGTCATAACCGCTCGGCCTTGGTTGTTAGAAATTTCCTTGAAGATCACATCACTATCGGTAGCTACCACCACTTCGTCAAAAAGGCCCGTAGCCACTACATTTTGATAGGTCCTAAGAATAACGCTTTTATCACCCAACTGCTGCATAAGCTTACCAGGGAAACGCGTGGAGTAATATCGCGCAGGTATAATTGAAACTATTTTCATTAATGCAAAAGAAAGGACAAATTTTAATAATTTGGTACTGATTTTAAGGTTTTTACAACAAAAAAAGGATCTTTAAAAGTATTCCTTACCAAATCCGATCAAATATAAACGCTCTTTGGCACGTGTAATCGCCGTGTAAAGCCATCTAAAATAATCTTTATTAGGGCCTTCTGGGAGGAAGGGTTGCTCAACAAAAACGTTTTTCCATTGCCCCCCTTGAGACTTGTGACAGGTTATGGCATATGAATATTTCACTTGTAAGGCATTAAAGTAGGGATCTTTTTTGACTTTCAGAAAACGCTTGTATTTGGATTTTTCGTGAGCGTGATCTTGCGCCACCTTTTTATAGAGTAACTGTGACTGTTCATAGCCCAAGTTCGCGGTTTCACTATTTAGTGCTTCTAACAACAACACCGTATCAAAAGAGGGTTCATTAGGATAATCCACCAATTGGACATTCACATCAGCAAATTTCATTTCGTAACGGTCCACATATTTGTTTATGCGATTAATTCGGATGACATCTCCATTGGCAATAAAACCAGGTTGGGAATCGGATCCCAACCAAAAATAATTGTTTTTTACAACCATCAGCTGATCTCCAGCAGCCAAATCGGATTCCAAAAAAAGGATACGTTCCCGTATACTTTTATTGTAAAGATTAGCCCTTTTATTGGAGCGAACGATCAAGACAGTTTGGTCAATTCCATCTTCGTCCAATGCATTGTTGAGCAGTTCCAAAAACTCATTACCCTCAATTATTCGTTGTACATCCTTGTAACCATCCAAATGAAATTTAAATCCCTCAAACTGATCTTCAACCATTAACTCCCTAATGCAAGTAGCGTTGAATAAGATCCCAGATTCGGCTTTTTGCCTAACCACGTCATCAAGGGTAACACTATAGACGATGGCATTGAATTGAGAGGCCAGTTCCTCTTCGTCTAATGCAGGACTCAGTCCCAAGTTAACCGGTGGCAGTTGAGCAGTATCGCCAACAAAAATCAATTGACATTTCTCACCATTGTTAACATAGTGCACCAAGTCATGTAGTAAAGATCCATTACCAAAAAGTTTACTTTGCTGTCGTTCGTCCCCTATCATCGAAGATTCATCCACAATAAAGACCGTGTGGGTGTTCTTGTTTTCTTTCAGTGTAAACTGAACCCCTGTACCTGCGCTATCGTTTTTAGGAAAATATATTTTTTTGTGAATGGTCAGGGCAGTTTTACCCGCATAGGCAGAGAGTACTTTGGCTGCTCTACCCGTCGGAGCCATCAATACAGATTTTTTTCTAATGATCCCTAATTGCTGAACTAAATGACCGATTAATGTAGTTTTTCCCGTTCCTGCATATCCCTTGATTAATAAAAGTGAATCCTCGGAAGAGTTGGATAGAAAATGTGCAATTTTTTCTAACCCCCTAGCTTGAGAGGGCGTCGGTTCAAACCTAAACTTTTCGGATAGAATTTTATGGAAAGATCGGTTTGACATATGGTATATTTTGATACAAGATAATTCATTTGTAAAACTTTTACGATTCAAAAAAAATTGTAGATTTGTTTCTATTAAAAAATTAATAAACAATGAAATTAGCGCTTCAATCTGTACTTTGGATCCTCACCATATTTTTTTGTTACAAAATTTATGACTCAATCAATGGGCCGATCAACTTCAACAAAACTAAGAATGAACGCTATGCAGTTGTTATCAATAAATTAAAACTGATTCGAAAAGCGCAAATCGCACATAAAGATGTTAACGGAATCTACAGTAACAATTTCGACAGTTTGGTCAAATTTATTGACGATGGTATTTTTACCTTAATTCAAAAGAGAGATTCTTCCTACATGGAGTACGATCGTACCTACAGAATTGATATGCTCCGTGAGGTTGTAGTAGTGGATACCCTAGGTTTTGTTCCTGTCAAAGACTCAATGTTCAAAAATTCTAACGCCTACAAAAATTTTGCTGTAGTTCCTATAGAAGGAATCGACGCTAAATTCGATATCAATGCAGACATCATAAATAAAAATGGGTACAGAGTGCCGGTTTTTGAAGTAAAAGTTGCCAAGGACGTGATTCTTCACGATCAGGATAGAGATTTGATAAAAATTGAAAATGAGACTGTTTCCGTAGATGGCGTCAATGGTCCCACGATCATACTTGGCTCCCTTACCGAAGTAAGTACCAACGGAAACTGGCCAACTATTTTTGATGCCGTTCAATAAAACTAGTATACAAGATAAACAACTATCCATCCAAATTTTTAAAGATGGATTCTCTTTTTGTACCACCAATGCCCGACCGTTTTTCAAGTTTGAAAGTCACAGTATAGTTAAGGGAAATGCCTTCAAAAAGTTATTAGATTCCTATTCCTTTTTAGAGAGCACAAAAGTTATAGGTGTCCACTTTGACCACTATGCTACTTTTGTACCCAAAACACTTTACAACCCCAACCAAAAAAAGAACTATCTCCAATACAACGTTTCCCTTGACGAAAACCATAGTATCTCAGAAAAAGAATCTAAAGACGAGCGAATCAAGGTTCTCTATCCTGTTGATGCAACTGTAGAGAAAACTTTACAACATTATTTTAAAGAGATCCACTTTACCCACTATTCCCAAATTCTTTATGACCTCAGTTCGAACGCAAATAAGGAAGACGATTCGATAGTCATGAATATTCATATACAAGACGATGAATTTGATCTTTTGATTTTCAAAGGAAAACAGCTATTGCTTTTCAATACTTATCCCTACAAGAATGAAGATGTTTTTCTCTATTTCGTTTTGGCTGTTACAGAGGAATTATCTCTTTCACCTGAAGACTTTGAAATGGTCTTTTTCGGAAAATATGCTCGATATAAAAAATGTTATGAAGCCTTGAGTCTCTATCACGAAAAAATAATTTTTACCAACCAGGAGGGCTTTATAATGTTTGACGAGAGGGAACATCCTGCTCCCTACTTCATCAATCTTTTTGACTGATGCGAATCATTTGCGGTTCTCATAAAGGCAGAAGACTGTCTGCCCCAAAAAAGCTTCCTGTTCGCCCTACTACCGACCGATCCAAAGAAGCATTGTTCAATATACTTCAACACCAATACGATTGGGAAAACACTGCTGTTCTAGATCTTTTTGCTGGAACTGGTAGCATCAGTTTTGAATTTGGCTCTAGAGGAGTTAAAAATATCATTACCATAGATCGAAACAAGATGTGTATCGATTTCATGCGCAAAACCTCTGAATCTTTGGGGCTTCCGATTCAACTGACTCAAATGGATGTTTTAAAATATTTGTCAGCGGTAAAAACACAATTCGATTTAATTTTTGCTGATCCTCCCTATGATTTAGGAACACAAAAATACATTGAGATCATTGAAAAGGTTTTTGCCAACCAACTTTTAGGTCGGAAAGGACAATTGATCATAGAACACAATAATAAAGAGAAATTTGAACAACATCCCAAGTTCAGCCAATCCAGAAAATACGGCAGTAACGTATTCAGCTTTTTTGAAGGATAAAAAAAAGGCAGGCTTATAAGCCGGATTCTGTCGAGTCTTATTATTTATCTGGATGTTGCATTGCTACAACATTCTAGCCGCCTACCCAATTGCATCGGACGAGCCATCCTCAAACGCAATCTTATTTGGCGTTGCACCGCATAGAGTTTACCTGATTTCACTACAGCCAAACTGTACTTGCTTTCTGTTGCACTGGTCCTATTCGCCGAAGCGAACGACGGGCGTTACCCGCTATACTGCTCTGTGGTGTCCGGACTTTCCTCTCTTGTGAACAAGAGCAATAAGACAGCCTGCCAGATACAAAGTTAGTCTTTTGTTGATAATTTGGGATGAATTTATTTGTCCAGCCCAGCATGGACATTTTTCAATTTTTATCTTTGCTAAGTTACTACTAGATATGGAAACTTACATTGTCTCGGCCTTAAAATATCGCCCTCAAACCTTTGAGGAAGTCGTAGGTCAAAAGTCCATTACGCAGACATTGGAAAACGCCATCAAAAAAAATCAATTGGCTCAAGCATTACTTTTTTGTGGTCCGAGAGGGGTTGGAAAGACTTCTTGCGCTCGTATACTAGCAAAAAAGATAAACAGTCAGGAAAAATACGATTCCAATGAGGACTTCGCTTTTAATATTTTTGAATTGGATGCTGCATCCAATAACTCTGTAGATGACATCCGCTCCCTAAACGAGCAAGTGAGAATTCCACCACAAGTGGGTACTCACAAAATTTATATCATTGATGAGGTACATATGCTTTCTCTAGGAGCATTCAACGCCTTTCTAAAAACCTTGGAGGAACCACCAAGGCACGTCATTTTTATTCTGGCCACCACAGAAAAACAAAAGATTATCCCAACCATACTCTCCCGCTGTCAAATCTATGATTTTAAGAGAATAAGTTTAAAAGATTGCAGAGCACATTTAAAAAAAATAGCAGAGGATCAAAAAATTGAATTCGAAGAGGAAGCGCTGGATTTAATCGCTCAAAAAGCAGATGGTGCGCTAAGAGATGCGTTGTCCATCTATGACCGCATGGTTAGTTTTACTGACCGAAGTCTAACTGTAAAATCCGTATCCGAAAACCTAAATATACTCGATCATGAGACCTTTCTTTACATTACATCATTGATTCTAAACCATGACATTCCCTCCTTGCTATTGGCTTTTGACGGATTGCTCCAAAAAGGATTTGATGAGTTACAGTTCATTACAGGATTGGGAACCCATTTCAGAAATTTGATGGTCAGTAAAGAAAACAAAACCCTTCCCTTGCTCGAAGTCAGTGAGGGTATTAAGGAAAAATTTAAGGAACAGACGTTGAGAGCACCACTTCCATTACTGTTAAATGCGATTGATTTGAACAGTAAATGTGAATTAGATTATAGAAATGCCAAAAACAAAAGATTATTGATTGAATTATGTCTCATGCAAATGTCCTCTCTCCATTTCGGGGGAAAGTAAATCAATTTATCATCCCGATGAGCCACTTTAAAGCGCGAAGCTCAAAAGCCTCCGAACCAAAAAATTCGGTAGTTGCAGAAACCCCTGTAGAATACACAGCTATAAAAAAAGATCAATCGCAGCCCCAATACAAAGTGTCAATATCGGAAGATAATCAAGCTTATACTCATCCCAAAATAAATATTAAAAAACCTGATATGGAAGATGGGGTTTCCAGCCTATCCCTATCCAGTATTGGATTAAAAAAAGAAGCTGAAAGAAAGTCATCCTCAAAGAAAATTTCTATTAATGAGTCTAATGATAAATTCACCCAAGAGGCCTTCACGACAGTTTGGAAAACCTACATAGAAGAAAAAAACAATCTAGGAGAAAACAATATCGCTGCCCAGCTTGAAATGAGTCAACCCGAACTTTTGGGCGATCATAAAATACTATTGAAAACCTCGAGTTCCCTAAGTAAACTGGAATTGACCCAAGAACTGCCAAACCTTATGTGCTTCCTCAGTAAAGCTTTAAACAACTATAAAATTACTTTCGAAATTAAAGTGGTAACCCAAAAAAGTGATGAATATCTTTGTGGTGTTAAAGAAAAATACGATTACTTAAAAAAAATAAATCCCGATATTGAGGTGCTAAAAAATGTATTTGATTTAGATATTTAAAAACCGCCATGCTTGTGATCAAACTTCAAACCGACCATAGTAGGAAAAAATATCGTTAAAAACATATAAAAATATTGATAGATCGTAGTTTTTGAAAACAAAAGGCAGCCAGCACAGAAATTTAATTAATGGTAAGAATATAATGGAGTAAAGTTAACTGGATGAGATGATGATTAGAAAGCACTTCGATATCCATTTTCTGAAATTTGCTCGTCAATATGAAAAAGATGTGGAAAAAAAGTCAATAAAAAATGTTTGACTTTATCGTATTTTAAGGCACAATTAATAACCTAATTAGGCAAAAAGAGAATCATGCACATTTAGATTTTTTTACGTTTATTTTTGTGCATATACTTGATCATTCCATCCGAAAGTCCAAACTTGGGAACATAGATTTTTTGCCCACCACTCCATTCCAAGGCTTTAAGGTAAATTCTTGCTGCGGGAATGATTACGTCCGCTCGGTCAGGGTTAAGCTCAAACTTTACGATTCGGTCTTCATAACTGAGTGATTCCAATTCCAAAAACATCTGATTAAGCTTAATCACAGATAGCGGTTTTCCCTCCCTAATATTGGATAGTTTGAAGAGCTTGTTGATGTTTCCACCAGATCCCATAAGTGTTATCTTATGATAAGGTTTGGCCTTTTTAGTGATCCAATTTCTTATGGCCTCCCAAACCCTGTCATGAACCAGATTATTGATCAGTCTAACAGTCCCAATTTTGAACGATTTGGAACAAACTCTTTTTCCCTCATTGATAAAAGTGAATTCGGTACTTCCTCCACCAACGTCCACAAAAAGAAAGGTTTTTTGGGTATTTAAAAAATCGGAAATTTTACTGTTCGAAATGATTTCGGCTTCTTTTCTTCCATCAATAATTTCGATTTTGAT
The DNA here is from genome assembly GCA_913020475.1 of uncultured Flavobacteriaceae bacterium. GTDB lineage: Bacteria > Bacteroidota > Bacteroidia > Flavobacteriales > Flavobacteriaceae > UBA8316. The sequence continues at coordinate 8,427 of CAJVZM010000005.1, read as the reverse complement.
TCCAGCCTTTTTTTTCACTTGTTCGACAACTTCCCTTCTGTTGTTTGCCTCCCTCAATGCAGAAGTGGCATAAGCTTGGTAGTGAGAAACCTCATGAACTTTCATCAACAGTTTGAAGGCCTTCATAGCGCTGATCATGCGCTTGAGGTTTTTTTTGGATATTTCCCCAAACGTAAAAGAATCCTCACCCAAACGGATGGGTGCCCTTACCAAAGCGTTTTTCTGAAAATGTACTTCCTCTCTAGTTTCCAGGACATTTGAAATCAATACACGCATGGCATTGGAACCAATATCTATAGCGGCATATTTTTTAATTCTCAAAATCCTATGAGTTCAATTTATTTTTATAATATGCATAAATGGTCCATTGGGAGCGTTGTTTGGTCTCGCCCGATTGAGGATTAACAATTTTGTTTTGCGGATGTTGATTTACTGTCCTGGCCTTGGTATTATCCTTCCATGAAAGTTCAAAAGTATCTAAAATTTGCTGTTGTAATTCTTTATCATAAATAGGACAGGCTACTTCCACCCTATTTTCAATATTTCGCGTCATAAAGTCTGCAGAGGACAAGTAAATTTTCTTTTTTCCTTCACTTTCAAAGATAAGGACTCGAGGATGTTCCAAAAATTTATCCACCACACTGATCACAGAGATGTTTTCACTCAATCCTTTTACTCCGGGAACCAGACAACAAATACCTCTAACAATCATTTTAATCTTGACTCCAGCTTGGCTGGCTTCATACAGTTTATCTACTAAAGGATAATTAGTAATATTATTCAGTTTGAGAGAAATTCCAGATGGAAGTCCCTTTTTGTGATTTTGAATTTCATTATCGATTAGCTTTGATATAATTGAGGCGGTATAGTGAGGGGAAACGATCAAATGTTTGTACTTCTTAATTTTATAACTCACCTCAAGGAAATTAAAGACTTTGTTGACCTCTTTTAATATTTTTTGATCTGAGGTAAATAGGGTGTAATCGGTATAAACCTTGGCTGTGGATTCATTAAAATTTCCTGTACTTACAAAACCGTATCGTCTATTTTTCTTATTGTGCTCTCGTTCTATAACACATATCTTGGAGTGGACTTTTAGTCCAGGAATCCCAAAAATTAATTGTACACCTGCGGCCTCTAACTGTTCAGCAAAATTAATGTTGTTTTCTTCATCAAATCGAGCCTGAAGTTCGATTTGGACCAAAACTTTTTTCCCGTTTTTTGCTGCATTGACTAGCGCACTGGCTATATGGGAGGCCTTGGACAAACGGTAGATGGTAATTTTTATCGATTTGACCTTTGGATCTAATGCCGCTTCCCTCAAAAACTTGTTGACATAAGAAAAGTCCTGATAAGGTGCATAAAGCAAATAATCTTTTTGATCAATAGCATCCAATATATTTTCCTCCAAACTGAGCCCCGGTAGAGGTAATGGAGGGAAAGAAGAATACAACAAATCCGGACGATTCAAACTGGGAAAATCCATATAATCCCTACGCTGGTGATATTTTCCTCCAGGAATAAGACTGTCGGTAGAGGCTATTTTGAGTTTATCCATTACAAAGCAAAGGGTATGTTCTGGAATTTCTTTGTCATAAACCAGTCTTACAGGATCACTGATCATTCTATCTTTTACGCTAAGGGTTATTTTTTCTACATAACTGATGGATACATCTTCCTCTAAATCCAATTCGGCATCACGAGTAATTTTTACCATATGCGCCTGAATAAATTTATAGTTAAAAAAGCTGAAGATCATATGAAAATGGTAGCGAATCAGATCGTCCAACATCATTATGTATTGCTTTCCATCACTGTTCTTAGGCAATACAACAAACCTTTTGGTATCTTTAGGCATCTCGATCAGCGCATATATGTTTTGCGCTTCCGATGCCTTATCCAGGGTCATAGTTACGATCAAAAAAGCTTTATTGGAAGACAAATCTTGATCTCTTTTTTGGGATAAAATGATGGTCACCAAAGCAGGGTTAATATTTTGAATAAAATAATTTTTCAAAAAATCTTCCTGATCAGGTTTTACTTCATTTTGATCAATAAAAAAGATGTTTTCCCGCTCCATCTCTTTATAGATACCGTTGAGGGTTTTGAGGCTTTCATCCTGAAGATCGATTACTTTATTAGTGATTTCTTTAAGTAAAGCCTCTGCACTTCTCCCTGCAAAAACTCTTTTACCCGTTTTACTGGATTGAGAAATGCGCTTTACGGTCGCATATCTCACCTGAAAAAATTCATCTAAATTATTAGAGAAAATTCCCAAAAATCGAAGGCGTTCCAAAAGGGGTACATTTTCATCATTCGCCTCTTGTAAAACACGAGCGTTAAAGTCGAGCCAACTAATTTCTCTATTTATGTATTGAGGGACTGCGCTCATATGTTTTAAATATTATTTTTTTTCTGACCCAATACAACCACACCTTTATATACATCGCTCCAATGATCTTCATCAAAAGTAATTTGCGCAATTCCAGCAGTCCTCAGATAATTGATACTTAGATCGGAAAAATGATTGATCAACTCAGTAAAAGCTGGGTTATGTCCTACTAAAACCACCTTAGACCACTGATTATCCAAAGCATATACATAGTCTATGACGCTTAAACCCGAAAAAGTATAAAGTGAGTTTTCAATCTTCAATTTTTCCATCGGAAGGTTCAATTCACGAACCACTATCATTGCCGTGTGCAGGGCCCTGACAGCTGGACTGGAAAAAATGGTCTCTGCTTTTGCAAAAAAATCACTCTTTTGATGAGATATCTTTTGGATCCTCTCAATACCCGCTTGGGAGAGCGGTCTGTTGATATCGTTAACCGAATAAGCACTATTGGATTTGGCATGCCTTAAGATTACAAGTTCTTTCATAGGTTAGGGAGCTAATCTTTTTGCTATCCAATCAATTCCATCCAAATAACAATTAATTCTGTCATGAAGGCGATTTGGGCGACCTTGCCAAAATTCAATTTCATATGGTCGAACCAATATTCCTCCCCAGTGCTCTGGACGGGGAATATCTTTATTTTGAAACTTTTTTTCTAAACTTGATTGCAAATCTTCCAAAAATTTACGATTTGGAATGACTTCACTTTGTGGAGAGACATGGGCTCCTAATTGGCTTCCCCTTGGACGGGAGTCAAAATACTGATCAGATTTATTTTTAGACAATTTTTCGGCCTCTCCTTTAATGATAATTTGACGTTCCAAATTGGGCCAATAGAATGATAATCCAACTTTGGGATGTTTTACCAGAGATTTCCCCTTTTCACTATTGTAGTTGGTAAAAAACACAAATCCCTCCTCAGAAAAATCCTTAAGCAATACAACTCTGGCACGGGGAAAACCATCATCACCCAGGGTGGTGAGACTCATCGCATTGGACTCATCAATAGCATCTGACTCTTTGGCCTCATTAAACCAAGTTTGAAAAAACTGTAAGGGATTGTCCTTAACGTGATTGAGGTCTAAGATTCCTTTATCGTATGATTTCCGTAAATCAGCCAAACTAAGTTTTGTATCTCTACTTTTCATTAAGCGAATTTACAATTAATCCCTCAGACTAAATGTCAAATATTTTACCATCTGCAGCTAATTCCACCGAATCAAAAAAGGGAGCGGCCTCATTTAAAAATCGAGAATTGTCTCGATATCGTGAAGAGAAATGCCCCAAAACCAAGCGTTTAACTTTTGCCAACTTAGCAATTTTTGCAGCCTGTACTGCAGTGCTGTGTTTAGTCTTTTCAGCCAAATTTTCGTGGGCATCAAGAAATGTAGATTCGTGGTATAGCAAATCTACTCCTTCAATCAGGGGGAGTAAAGACTCATTATAGGCCGTATCACTGCAAAATGCGTAACGCTTACTCGGTTTGGGGTTCAGTGTAACCCAATCGTTTTGGATTATAGTTCCATCATCTAAAACCAAATCCTTTCCAAGTTTAAGAGACTGAAAATAGTAATGGGGAATGTTGTAATTTTTTAACTTTTCTTCCTCCAGCCTCCTCAATCCAGACTTTTCCTCAAATAAAAATCCATTGGTATAAACACGATGATCGAGTGGAATGGTGTAAACCTTTAGTTTATCATCCTCGAAAATGAGAATAGATTCTTTTTCCTCCAATTCGTGGAAAAACAAATTAAAGTTAGTCCAAGAATCAGCAAGTTTAAGCTGAAGTGTAAGGACTTCCTTTATCCCTTTTGGGCCGTAAATATGAAGATCGGCTGTCCTACCTAGCAATCTTAATGTACTGATCAAACCAACCAAACCATAAAAGTGATCTCCATGGAGATGAGATATAAAAATATTTTTGATTTTAGAGAACTTAACTTTTTGTTTCCGCATTTGAATCTGAGTCCCTTCCCCACAGTCAATTAAAAAAAGATGGCCTTTGACTTCTAAAACTTGTGAGGTTGTATGGGCATTTTCTTGTGGAGTTGCAGAATGACAGCCAAGAATTGTTAATTTCATTGCGATAGCCCGAGATCTCTTTGAATTTTTTCCATCTTAATATAATCTTCAGCCTCGATCAGTGTTGGAACGATATTTAACAATCCTATGTTGGCGATAGTTGGAATTTCTTTTAGAACAACAACCATACAAAATCCATTTGAAGTGGTCTTTTGAAGGATTTGGTTCAGGGAAATTACAATATTTTCGTCTATTGTTTCGAAGGATAATAAATCAAGTATTAGATCTGAGGTAAAGTTTGAGGATAACAATTCAGGATTAAATACATCCTCTAGGCTATTATTAGGCCTAAGATATAAATGGGTCACCTTTTTTTCTGAGATCATGTGGATGGAATATTGAGTTTAGCAACCAGCAGATAAATAATGGCCATTCTAATAGCAACACCATTTTCCACTTGATCCAAAATGATGGCGTTTTTGGAGTCGGCCACATCGGAAGTGATTTCCACACCACGATTGATAGGTCCAGGATGTAACAAAACGATTTCCTTTTTTATACTTGCCATTTTTTGGGCGTTTAGACCATAAAGTTGGGCATATTCGCGTGTAGAAGGAAAATAATTTAAATCCATTCTTTCATTTTGAACACGGAGCATATTTACAGCATCACACCATTTAAGGGTTTGTATAAAATCTGTACTAACGTTAACTCCAAGTGCTTCAATATGCTTTGGAATCAATGATTTAGGTCCACAAATTTGTACCTCTGCCCCCAATATTTTCAAAACATATATATTTGATAAGGCAACTCTGGAGTGGAGAATATCTCCCACAATGGCAATCTTTTTCCCCTTCAGCTTTCCCAGTTTTTCATTGATTGAATAGGCGTCCAAAAGAGCTTGAGACGGATGTTCATGGGTGCCGTCTCCGGCATTGATAATACAGGCATTTACATTTTTAGAGAGAAAAAGAGCCGCTCCAGGATTGGGATGTCTGAGCACGACTACATCTACTTTCATTGCTAAAATATTTTTAACCGTATCTATCAAGGTTTCTCCTTTTTTGACAGAAGACTGGGAAGAGGAAAAGTTAATAACATCTGCACTCAATCGCTTTTCAGCCAACTCAAAGGAGAGCTTGGTACGGGTACTGTTTTCAAAAAATAAATTGGCAACGGTGATATCTCTCAGACTGGGTACTTTCTTGATAGGACGATTGATCACCTCTTTGAAATGCTCAGCGGTTTTGAAAATTAACTGAATATCTTCTTCACTAAGGTATTTTATGCCCAATAAATGATCTACACTTAATTGTTCCATATCCTATCTTCTTTCAATGAAAACAGTATCTTCTTTTGATTGTTCTTTCCATTGTACCTTGACCTTATCTCCTTCCAAAGCGTCGACCTGAACTCCAGTATAGTCTGGTTGAATGGGTAAATCACGACTGAATCTCCGATCAATCAAAACTAGGAGTTGAATGTCATTGGGACGACCATAGTTGTCTAAAGCAGTTAGGGCTGCTCTTATACTCCTTCCGGTATAGAGAACATCGTCTATAATGACAACGGATTTACCCTCAATAGTCAACTCCATTTCGGAAGATGATGGAGAGAGTGTTTTGTCAAATCTTCTAAAATCGTCTCTAAAAAAAGTAATGTCTAGTTTTCCGTAAATAACTTTTTGGATATGGTAATCATTTTCTAACAGTTTTACTAAACGGTCGAGCAAGTGAATCCCTCTGGGCTGTAAACCAACCAAAACTACTTCATCAAAATCAATGAATTTTTCAATCAACTGGCTGGCCAATCGTTTGAGAATGATCTCTATTTTTTTATCAGACAGCAGTACCCTTGGAGACATTAGCAACTATTGTTAGTACAAAAGTATCACTTTTTAATGAATCCATTCAACAAAAAAACCCTTCAATAGGAAGGGTTATGACTTTCAGAATAATAATTTATTCTAACTGTTATCTTTCATTTTCTGCTTTAAGTCTGCCAAAGCATCTAGATCACCCAATGTGGTTTTTTCTGAATTGTTTTCTTTGACTTTCTTTGCAGCCCTGTTATAATTGAGCTTTTCTTGCTCCTTAAACAAGTTAGTGTGAGAAGCGACAACGCGCTTGAACTCTTTATTGAATTCTATGATTTTAAACTCTGCATCCTCGCCTCTGGTTAATTTAGAACCATCTTCTTTTATCATATGTCTTTGTGGAACAAATGCAATCACATCCTCGTTAAACTTTATAGTTGCCCCTTTGTCAACGATTTCTGTGATGGAGCTTTTGTGAATAGAATCCAACGCAAACTCATCAGCGTATTTATCCCATGGGTTAGCTTGGGTTTGCTTATGCCCAAGGCTTAGTTTTCTGCCTTCTACATCTAGTTCCAATACCACAATTTCTATCTCATCAGCCAAGGTCAAAAGTTCAGACGGATGCTTCACTTTCTTGGTCCAAGACAAATCGGAGATATAAACTAATCCGTCTACTCCCTCTTCCAATTCAATAAATACTCCAAAATTGGTAAAGTTTCTGACAATTCCTTTATGTTTGGAACCTACAGGGTATTTGGTGGTAATATCAGTCCATGGGTCAGGTGTAAGTTGTTTTATTCCCAAAGACATTTTTCGGGTTTCACGATCTAAACTTAATAAAACAGCATCTACTTCATCACCGACATTGACAAAATCTTGGGCAGATCTTAAATGGGTTGACCATGACATTTCAGACACGTGGACTAATCCCTCTACACCTTCTTCAATTTCTATGAAAGCACCATAGTCAGCAATAACAACCACTTTACCTTTAACGTGATCTCCTTCATTAAGCTCTTCACTCAATCGATCCCACGGATGTGGGCTCAATTGTTTTAAGCCTAGTTGAATTCTAGTCTTGTCATCATCAAAGTCAAGGATTACAACATTAAGTTTTTGATCCAACTCCAATATTTCGTTGGGGTGGTTGATTCGGCTCCAAGATAAATCTGTAATGTGAACCAATCCGTCTACACCTCCTAGATCAACAAACACACCGTAGGAAGTAATATTTTTCACCGTGCCCTCTAGTACTTGTCCTTTCTCCAACTGACCAATAATCTCTTTCTTTTGCTCTTCAAGATCTGCCTCAATCAGTGCTTTGTGAGAGACAACAACATTTTTGAATTCGTGATTGATTTTAACTACTTTGAATTCCATAGTTTTGTCAACGTATTGATCATAATCTCTGATGGGCTTCACGTCAATTTGAGAGCCAGGCAAAAAAGCCTCGATTCCAAATACATCCACTATCATTCCACCTTTGGTACGACATTTAACAAAACCATTTACAATTTCGCCATTGTCGTGGGCATTATTAACACGTTCCCAAGCCTTAATAACACGGGCTTTTCTATGGGATAGAATAAGTTGTCCGGTTTTGTCTTCTCGAGTGTCTACAATTACTTCAACTTTGTCACCAACTTTTAGGTTGGGATTATATCTAAATTCGTTAAGTGAAATTACACCCTCTGATTTTGCATTTATATCGATGATGGCCTCACGATCAGTCATGTGGACAATAATTCCTTCCAACAAGTCCTCGTCTGCAGTGTCAACAAAATTTTTAGCGACTAAGGCTTCAAATTCCTTCAACTGATCATCTTCGATTATATCAATACCCTCTTGGTAGTTGTGCCAATTAAAATTCTCAAGAAAATCATCACTATTGTCTTGTGTTGTGGCTTTTGTTTTAGCAGGGGCTGCATCTTCTGCTGAAGCAGCAGTAACTTCCTCTAGGGCAAAAGTTTCCTCAACAACCTCAGGATTTTTTAATGCAGCTTTTCTACTAGAAATATTAGTTTTCTTTACTGCAGTAGTTTTCTTTGCTGTAGTAGTTTTGTTTGCTTTAGTAGTTTTCTTTGCCGCAGTGGTTTTCTTTGCTGTAGTAGTTTTCTTTCCTGTAGTAGTTTTCTTTGCTGCAGTAGTTTTCTTTGCTGCAGTAGTTTTCTTTGCTGCAGTGGATGTTTTT
>CAJVZM010000004.1 GCA_913020475.1 uncultured Flavobacteriaceae bacterium | reverse complement strand
TGCCAATAGGGGTCCATAGTCTCCATCATCGCCAGTCATACCCAATTCTCTGATGTTGTTAAAAAAAGCGGTTAGCTGGAAATAATCCTTTTGAGAAATCGGATCGAATTTATGGTCATGGCATTTGGCACATGCTACGGTGAGACCCAAAAAAGCAGTGGAAAGGGTTTCGGTTCGGTCAAAGACATAATGTAAACGCCATTCTTCGTCTATGACTCCTCCCTCAGCGGTCATGGGACTGTTTCTGTTGAAAGCAGTAGCTAGTTTTTGTTCTTGGGTGGCTTTGGGTAGGAGATCTCCTGCAAGTTGCCAGGTTACGAATTGGTCATAGGGCATATTTTCCTTAAAGGCTTTAAGTACCCAATCTCTCCAAGGCCACATGGTTCTGTTGCCATCGGCGTGTAAACCGTGGGAATCGGCATAGCGAGAGAGGTCGAGCCAATCGAGGGTCATACGTTCTGCATGGGCATCAGTGCTAAGGAGTCGGTCTACTAAATTTTCATACGCCTTATCGCTTTTGTCATTAAGAAAAGCATCCAGTTCTATAACCGAGGGGGGCAATCCTGTCAAATCCAGATAAACCCTTCTTGCTAATATCGATTTGGAAGCCTTCGGAGAAAAATCTAAACCTTCTTGTTCCAATCTTTTTTTGATAAAAGCATCAATGGGATTTTTGAAAGACTTCTCATTAGTTATAGAATTTTGATTTTGGGGGGGGAGAAAAGCCCAGTGCTCTTTCCATACTGCTCCTTGTTCAATCCACTTAAAAATGATGGCTTTTTCTCTGTTGGTCAATGCCAAGTTGGCCTCAGGTGGTGGCATGACCACGTCGGGATCATCGTGTAGTATCCTATGAGCACTTTCACTTTTGTATAAACTACCAGGGCTGAAAGCTCTTTTACCACTTTCAAGTTTGGAAAAGGCAATGGATTCTACATCCAGCCTTAGTCCTGCCTTTCGAGTATTTTCGTCGGGCCCGTGGCATTGATAACATCGGTCAGAGAGTATAGGTTTGACGTGGTAATTGAAGTCGATTATCTCAGGTAAAGCGCTGTACTCGTCGGATATTACTTCGGGAATTTCAATTGAGCATGAGAGAAAAATCCAAGCAACAAAATTGAGAGCGAAAATCTTTTCCATCATCATTAATCATTTACTAGATAAGTGTCTTTGTTTTACTAAGTTAATTATTTTTTATAATAAATATAGGGAACTTTGTCTGATTGGTATTACAGTAATTTGAATTCATTTTATTAGTGAGGTGTGAGTAAACTTTGATTTTTCTTTTTAATTTGAATTAGACTAGTGGTGAAGATTTTATCATTATTTTTCATTCGGTGTTATTTCAAAATTTCATAGTATCCATCAAAAGCTATTTGTTATTAGTGACCGGTCATTGACTAAATTATTCTTGGTGGTGTTCCACTTTCAATTAAATGGTACACATGGTGGTGTAGAAACAGAGTAAAAAAATAAACCCTTGACAATCAATAGATTATCAAGGATTTTGGTGGTACCTCCAGGAATCGAACCAGGGACACAAGGATTTTCAGTCCTTTGCTCTACCAACTGAGCTAAGGTACCCATTGAAAGTGTGCAAATATAAAATCCTTTTTTATCCCTCCCAAAGGATTTACTCTAAAAATCTTTTATCAACCTAAGCTATTAGATTATCGTGAATTTTATCCAATTGGTGGTTTTGGGAATATATTGATCGCATTTTCTTACTTAATTTGTATCAGTTCTCTAAGGAGCAAAAGGTTGCATCATAAAAACTTCAAGCTCTTGATATTGAGAATATTATATGTCTTCTCAACTATATCTCTTGAAATTAAAAAATTCTTCATTTAGAAAGGTTTTGACCATTGATGTTATCAATGATTGAATCAACAATTTTAATGTATTTTGGTTTTCGAGAACTATCCTCAACATATATATGATTAAAGATCATCATTTCTAAAAACAACATATTGATTATTATTAAATTCGATTAATTAATAAAATTTTATTATTAAGGATAATTAATTAAAAAAAGCAGGATTGATAAGGAAAGATATACTTTAACTTATTTATAAATTAGCAAAATAAACCAAAAAAATGGTCAAGAAATTTAAGCACGTTGATTATCTGTGGGACGATAAAAAAGCTAGAGAATTACGAGGGAATGAATTAGAACTTTTTTTGTATCGTTCAAATATATTAGGAGCCGATCTAAGAATTACCAACTACGGAGGGGGTAATACCAGTTGTAAAGTAATGGAAAAGGACCCTTTAACCAGAGAAAATGTTGAGGTTATGTGGATTAAAGGCTCTGGAGGTGATATTGGAACCCTAAAGAGAGATGGCATCGCAGGTTTATATAATCAAAGGCTTCACGATCTAAAAAAAGTGTACCGTGGTTTAGAGTATGAGGATGAAATGGTTGCTCTTTTCAATCATTGTATCTATGATCTTGACAGCAGGGCTCCCTCTATTGACACCCCTCTTCATGGGTTACTTCCCTTTAAACATATAGATCATTTACACCCAGATGCTTTAATAGCCATTGCAGCAGCAAAAGATAGTAAAAAAATTACTAAAGAAATTTGGGGAGATTCTATGGGATGGGTTCCATGGCAGCGTCCTGGTTTCGATTTGGGATTGCAATTGGAAGTCTGTTTAAATGAAAACCAAGGTATTAAAGGGATTGTTTTGGGCAGTCATGGTCTATTTACTTGGGGTGAAACGTCCTATGAGTGTTATATCAATAGCCTAGAGGTGATTGAAGAAGCTTCTCAATACATTGAGGATCAAATTGCCAAAAATGGAAGTGTATTTGGAGGAGAAAAAATTAAAAGCTTATCCTCCGATGAGAGAAAGAATAAAGCAGCTCAATTGGCTCCTATTTTGAGAGGTTTGTGTTCCTCTGAAAACTCCATGATTGGTCATTTCACTGATGACGATAAAGTATTAGAATATATCAACTCCAATGATTTGGAACGTTTGACTCCGATGGGTACCTCTTGTCCCGACCATTTCTTAAGAACAAAAATTAAACCATTAATACTAGAATTATCACCTGATGAAGATTTATCTGATAACCAAAATATTTTCGATAAATTATCCAATTCAATATTGAAGTTTCGAAAAGAATACCAGGACTATTATGATGCCTGTAAGCACAAGAATAGCCCCGTAATAAGGGACTCCAATCCTGTGGTTATTTTATATCCTGGGGTGGGAATGTTCACTTTTGCCAAAAATAAACAAACAGCAAGAGTTGCAAGTGAATTTTACATCAATGCCATCAATGTAATGCGAGGTGCAGAAGCAATTTCAAAATATACCTCATTACCACGCCAAGAGGCATTTGACATTGAATACTGGTTGTTGGAAGAGGCCAAACTACAGAGACAACCTAAAGAAAAACCTCTCTCAAGGAAAGTTGCTCTGGTCACTGGATCTGGAGGAGGAATTGGAAGAGCCATTGCCGATAAGTTAATTTTAGAGGGAGCAAATGTTTTATTTACCGATATCTCAAAGGAATACCTAAATGAAGCTACCAAAGCCTACCATTCCGATCAAGCGATAGGTTTCCATTGCGATGTAACCAAAATACAGAGTATTGAAGCAGCAGTAAAAGAGGCTTGCTTACAATTCGGTGGTATAGACATTATAGTTAACAGTGCTGGTCTAGCCATTTCCAAAACTTTGGCCGACACCACCCAAGCTGATTGGGATTTACTTCATGATGTATTGGTCAAAGGACAATTCATGTTGTCAAAAGTGGCTGCCAATATTATGAAAAAACAAAATAAGGGTGGGGACATTATTAATATAGTAAGTAAAAATGGATTGGTTTCTGGACCCAACAACGTTGCCTATGGTTCTGCCAAAGCAGCACAAATGCACATGTCAAGACTGTTGGCTACAGAATTGGCTTCGGACAGTATTCGAGTAAATACTGTAAACCCTGATGGGGTAATTATTGGCAGTAAAATTTGGGAGGGTGATTGGGCAGAAGGTCGCGCAAAAGCTTATGGGATTTCTGTGGAGGAGTTACCTGCTTTTTATGCCAAAAGAAATCTTTTGAATCAGATCATCCGACCCTATGACATTGCAAATGCAGTATTTTCCTTTTTGGCCATTTTAGACAAAAGTACAGGCAATATTATTAATGTTGATGGAGGTGTTGCTAATGCCTTTGTTAGATAGAAAATAGAATTATGGTTGATCCAAATAGAGTAAAGGCCTTTAATAAAGAAAGATTACTTGACCATCAGAAGCATTGGGGTTTTTTATCGGAATCACTTAACCATAAAGGAATTGATGTGGATAAGATCCTAAATGAAATCGGTGATTTCCAGGTTGCAATTCCCAGTTGGGCCTTGGGAACAGGAGGTACCCGTTTTGGTAGGTTTCCTGAAGGTGGTGAACCCTCTAACCTAGTGAATAAGATTAAAGATATTGGTGTTCTTCACACCCTCAACAAGTCCAGTGGCGCAGTCAGTCTTCACATCCCATGGGACATCCCTAAGGACTTCACTGCCATAAAGACTTTAGCCAATGAATTGGACATTAAATTCGATGCGGTTAATTCCAATACTTTTCAGGATCAGACCAACAATGTTCATTCCTATAAATTTGGATCATTGTCTCACATTGATCCAGAAGTGAGAAAAGAGGCCATTCAACACAATAAAGAGGTAATTGATCATGGGGTAGAATTGGGTTCTAAAGCATTGACGGTTTGGTTGGCAGATGGTAGCTCATTTGCAGGTCAACACAACTTTCGAGGTGCGTTTCAAAGAACATTGGACTCTCTTAAGGAAATTTATGATCATTTACCCTCTGATTGGAAATTACTAATTGAGTATAAACCTTATGAACCAAATTTTTATTCTATGGTAATCCCTGACTGGGGAACTTCCCACTTACTTGCCTCAAAATTAGGTGATCAGGCAAGTACATTAGTTGATTTAGGTCACCATCTGCCAAATACCAATGTTGAACAGATTGTTTCGTTATTAATGCATATTAATAAACTAGGTGGATTCCATTTCAATGATAGTAAATACGGAGATGATGATCTTACTGTTGGGGCAATCAAACCTTATCAATTGTTTCTTATTTTTTGCGAACTAGTTCAAGGAATGCGTGAAACCTTGAATCCAGAACCCTCTTGGATGATCGATGCAAGTCATAACCTCAAAGACCCTATGGAAGATTTACTCCAATCAGTAGAAAGTATAAAAATTGCTTACGCAAGAGCTTTAATCGTGGATTATAATCAATTGAAAGACGCCCAAGCACAAAATGATGTTGCGACTTCCCAGTCTGTTCTTCAAGATGCCTTCAGGACTGATGTTAGACCATTGGTTAAAGAAGCTATTTACCAAAGGGGTGGCGCATTGGATTCACTTGCTGCTTATCGTGATTTAAATGTTCGCAAAAAACTAATTGCCACTCGTGGACTAGATTCAAAATCAAGCGGACTTTAATGAAATTAAATTGTTGTTTAGTATTTGATATTGGCAAGACCAACCAAAAATATTTTGTTTTTGATAAAAACTATAAGATTTTAGCTAGAACTAAAATCTCAATTCCCAAAATAGAGGACGAGGATGGTCACATTGCTGAGGATATAAAAGCAATTGTGTCTTGGATGAAAGCGTCCTTCGAAATTTTACTATTATCAAAAAAATTTCAAATTGAAAAAGTGAATTTTTGTGGTTTTGGGGCTACTATGGTTCACTTAGATAAAGAAGGTAATCTTGCATCATCAGTATATGATTATCATAAGACTTTTGAGGCAGATACCTTAATTCCATTTTTCCGTGATTATGGTCCTGAGTCTTCTTTTATTGTTCAGACCGGTTCGAAAAACTTAAATTTTCTAAACTCTGGAAAACAACTTTACTGGTTGAAACATAAACGTCCAGAAATTTTCAAAAAAATTCATAAAACCCTTCATTTATCTCAGTACCTAAGTTATGTTTTTACTGGAAAGATGTACTCTGAATATACCAGCATAGGATGCCATACAGATCTTTGGGATTTTCAAAAAAAAAAATATCATCATTGGGTTGAAGCTGAAAGTTTGGATAGCCTTTTCCCCCCAATTGTAAAAACACAAACAACAGTCATCAAAAAATTTGGCTCTAGAAAAATAACTTTTGGTATAGGAATTCATGATAGCTCCGCCGCTTTATTGACCTACCTTTTAATGGGCAAGGACTCTTTTCTACTTTTATCAACAGGAACTTGGTGTATCAATTTTAACCCATTCACTAGAGATAGCATATTTAATTTAAACCAGATCAAGGCAGGTGCTACTGCTTACATGAAAATAGACGGGAGTCCCGTGAAATCTTCACGTTTGTTTTTAGGAGAAGAACACAGACTGAAAGTTCAAAAATTAATAAATCAGTTTAACCTTCCAAAGTTTTATCATCGCGAGTTAAAATTTGATCATATAATTTTAAAAAAAGTATTAAAAAAATCAAAAAATTGCTTTCATTGGAAGTATTTAGATAATAGTTCTGCCCCTAATTATGATGATTTGGATTTCTCTAAATTTGAAATTGCTTATTATCAATTAATTAAGGAGCTAGTTGAATTACTTCAAAATCAGATTAATGTTATTTGTGAAATCCTACCAAAATATATTTATGTAGACGGTGGGTTTTGTGATAATAATATTTTTATAGAAATCTTGAAAAGGAAATTTCCTGATCAAAAAATCAAATCTAAACCATCATCATATTCTTGCGCCCTTGGTTCAGCAATGTTGATTGATAATAATTTCGAATTTTAATTCAATCCCACTTGGGATTAATTGTTTGTGATATTTTAAGTACCTTTTTTAGTTTTGGCATTCATTCTCGAAAATAAATGTGGGAGGCTTCATGTGAATTGCAATTTCAAACAACTACAACTCGATTAGTAAAAATATATTATTTGAAATAATATGATCATTCTGTTGATATTGTTGGGAGGTTTAACAACCAATGTTTTGTGGCAAACTCTAATGGTGGTTAAATTAAAACCGGATTCGATTCTATAAACCTTAAAAAATTACTTGCTTAAAATTATTTTATTCTAAAATCATCATTAACACAAAAGAGAATTAAACTATTTTCAATTGGCTAATTTTAAAACAGCATATTTTCCCTTATTCCATCCATGGACCAAAAGATATAGTTCTTTTAAACCATTTGAATTAATAACTATATGAGGCCACACCTGGTGAATATTAGTTAACCCAGGGATTTCTAGGTCTCCTGGAATGATAGTCGATTTCAATTGATTACTTGTATGAACATATATAGGTGCAGACTTTTGATCCCCTATTGCCTGTAAAGCATTCATAAAATAATGTTCTGATTTGTATGATAAATTACAAACTAGACTCCCCTTTGGAATATTATTAAAAATATTGACAAACTGTCCATTTTTTGTAAACTTAACTACTTCACCTGCAGCTCGACTAGCGACAAAAATATGATTTTCATGAGCATAAATGCCGTGAGCTGTTTGAAATTGACCTGGCAGATCTCCTTTTCCGCCCCAAGCTAAGTTACCCCATCGCCAAATACCATTTTTTTCTTCAATTGTAAGTATAAAGTCGCCCTCTGAATATCCATGAGCAACATAGATTAGATCATCTAAATATGTAACGTCAGTCACACCGAAATTACTTTCTTTTGAGCTAAAAAATTTATTTGCCAAATCAAACTCAAATTCATTTCCTGTAGGTTTTAGAATTTCGCTTAAAATTTTGCCTTCAGTATTTAAAATAAGTACCCTTTTTCCTTCTTGAGCAATAGCAAGGAGTTTTTTTCCTTTATGTTTAAAATGAACTATTCCATGGATATTATCCTTTAACCTTTCATCAACCCCAATAGTTTTCCATTTTCTTAAGTCAGGGCTAATTGAGCATAGTCCATATCCACGAATTCCTGTGTAAACAATTCCTGTTTCTGAGTCTTCATTAAAACCTCCATGCATTTTTTTCTCAAATTGAATAGCCTCATTTGGAAATGCAGAGGTAAGCCCTTCATCCCAAGTAAAAATAAAATCTCCCTGTCCAGTAACTAGTTTAATTTCCTCTGGAGATTTACTAAACCCTGACTTATTGGACTCATGATTTATGTGCTCACCATTATGTGTAAAATGATTATGTTCATTTTGAGACATTAAAATAGTTTGTGAAAGTAAAATGTAAGCGCAGGTTAAAAAAACGGAATATTTATTTTTCATAATTAATATTTGTTTGATAATTCAATAGATTATTTACAAAGAGTTTTTTTGGTAATTTATTTCCAAGTTAATAATTTATTTAGGACCAACCCTTTGCCCTAAGGAATTGAACCAGGTACACTACAATTTATAATCCTTTACTTTATCAACTTAGCTAATGGTGCCGAAGAGGGTGTGAAATAATAAAATTCTTTTTCATTCCTTACAAAGGATTTACTCTAAAATCTTTGATTACTTTTAGTTATTAATTTATTATGATTTGTATCTGATTGTTGATCTCGGGAATACATTGGCCAAATTTTTCTTATTTAAGAAGGATAAATGCGATATAAAACAAAAGGTTGCAGTAGAAAAATTTGATGTTACGGTGAAATCTTTAATTTCTAATTATTCGGGCATTAAGGGTTTGATTTACAGTGACGTGAGTAAACGAGCTGGCGATTTTTTTGAAAGGTTATCTGCTCTATTTCCCATTATTGGGGTTAATTCTCAGTTGTTATTGCCTTTTGAAAATAGTTACGAAAGCCCAAATAGTCTGGGATCAGACCGAATTGTATTGGTTGCGGCTGCTTGTAAAAATTACCCGAATACCAACGTATTGATCATCGATTTGGGGAGTTGCATTACCTATGATTTTTTGGACGCGGACAACATTTACCATGGAGGGGGCATATCACCAGGTTTTGAAATGAGGTATAAGTCACTTAATCACTACACCGGAAACCTTCCACTCTTGGAGGTGAAAAAAGCCGAAAACCCTATGGGAAAGAATACAGATCAAGCGATTCATTCAGGGATTTATTATGGAATAATAGATGAAATCAATGGAAGAATTGAATACTACAACAATAAATATGATTCTTTAACGGTTTTATTAACAGGTGGCGATGCCAATAAGTTGCCTAAAACATTAAAAAATAGCATATTTGCCCATTCAAATTTTTTAGCAGAGGGAATGTTCCACTTGTTAAAATTGAATATCGGTCCATGATTAGGAATACATTAAAACTTTTAGCGCTGTTCACGGGTTCTTTTTTATTTTCCCAAACAGGCACCACTTCTCCTTATTCTTACACGGGATTGGGTGAGGTAAATTTTAGGGGAACACAGATAAATCGTTTTATGGGTGGGCTCGAAATTTACAATGACTCCATCCACGCTAATCTTTCCAATCCTACTTCCTATGCAAAGCTGAAATTAACTAATTACACCTTAGGTTTAAATTACAGAACCAATTATATAACAGGGGCAAATGAGTCGAAAAGCATTGCCTCCGCTGGCCTAGATTATATTGGAGTAGCAGTGCCTACTAAGTATTTCGGTTTTGGCTTTGGAATTATTCCATACACCTCCGTCGGGTACAAGCTTTCGTATTTGGAGTCTTCTGAAAATAATGATGACGACATATTAAACCTATTTGAAGGAGAGGGTGGGATCAATAAAGTTTTTTTATCAGTTGGTTTTAAGGCTTTAAAAAATCTTAGTTTTGGAGTTACTTTAAATTATAACTTTGGTAAGATTATATATGAAACAGGGAGATTTCAAAACGAGGTTACATTGGGAACCATCTTGGAAAATAGATCAAGTATATCCGGTTTAGATTTAAAGCTTTCCTCACATTTAGAAATTCCCGTGAATGACAATTTGGAGATTCAAGCAATGCTTTCCTATTCACCTGAAGCAAATTTGACTTCAACAAATTCTAGATTTTTTAATACGCGTTCCTTTTCAGGGTCATCAAGCTCTGGGGGCCAATTAGAAGTTGTCCTTATAGATTTTGGTTTAAAAAGAACATACATCAGAATACCACATGTTATTTCTTTTGGAGTGGGAGTAGGCGAGGAGAGAAAGTGGTTTGCAGGAACCCAATATACGATGAATGCCATGAAAGACTTTAGTCACGAATTCATAAACTTAGCTAATGTAGACTATGAAAATGGGTATCAATTTTCGTTAGGAGGTTTTTTCATTCCAGATTTCAGTTCCATAACCAGCTATTGGAAAAGAATTGTTTTTAGGATGGGTTTTCGTCATGAACTAACAGGTACAGTAGTAAATAATTTTGGACTAAAGGAAACTGGTATTAATTTTGGAATTGGTTTACCATTGTCTGGTTTCTCCAATACTAATTTAGGATTTGAATATGTAAGTAGAGATGGTGGAGTGGGGAGTGCATTTAAAGAAAAATTTTGGTCATTTAGGATTGGTTTTTCCTTAAACGATAAATGGTTTATAAAGAGAAAATTTAACTAAATAAATAATAATGAAATTTTTTAAAATATTTAGTCTAGGGATAGTAGTATTGATGACTCAAACCTTAGTAGCGCAAGACAGTCAAGAATGTTTACAAAATTTATCCATTTTTGCTGAATACGCAAAAGTCAAGAACTATGATGATGCCTATGAGCCTTGGATGTTTGTAAGGAAAGAATGTCCATCACTCAATGTTGCAATCTTTTCTTATGGAGAGCGTATTATCAAAGACAGAATTAAAAATGCAACGCCCGAGACTATTGGTGCCGAGACAGCAGATTTGATGAAACTCTACGACGAATGGTTGGATAATTTCCCTTTCAGAAGAAATATTAGTGTAAAGGGAGACATCATCAGCAGTAAGGCCCAAGCCATGCTGGATTACAAAACTTCCGATAAAATGGAGGTGTACAAAACCTTTGACTTGGCCTATCAAACTGATGCAAAAAGTTTTAGTAACCCCAAAGAACTATATAATTATTTCAAAACGTTATATGACCTATATAAGGAAGGGGATCAAGGGGTGAAAATGGAACAATTGTTTAATAAATACGAGGAGGTCTCTGAAAAATTTGAGATAGAATCTGTCAACTTGGCCAAGAAATTGGATGTCATTCTGAAAAAGGAGGAAGAGGGTGTTCCTCTAAACAGTCGTGAAGTTAGAAGTAAAAGAGTTTATGGCATCAATAGTAATGCTATTGGGACTTTTCTTTCCAATTTAGACGCTATTATTTCCAAAGAGGCTACTTGTGTCAATTTGGTACCGTTATACAAAAGAAACTTTGAGGAGTTTAGAACCGACCCTGTTTGGTTAAAACGTGCCGCTTCTCGAATGGACAGTAAGGAATGTTCTGATGACCCCTTTTTCGTAACCCTTGTAGAGTCTTTACACACTTTAGACCCTTCGGCTGATTCTGCATACTACCTTGGTATATTAAAAGATAAAGCTGGAGACAGCAGCGAGGCTTTAAAATATTATGAAGAATCTATTTCTCTCCAAACTGATCCATACAAAAAGGCTAAAATTCTTTACAAGATTGCCATCAAATTTAAGAATGCTGGACGAAAATCTTCTGCCCGTAGCTATGCAATAAAAGCACTGAGTTTTCAGCCCTCTATGGGTCGTGCCTATTTGATGATTTCTAACATTTATGCTGGAAGTGCAAATGATTGTGGGGAAACCCAATTCAATAAAAGAGCTGTTTACTGGTTGGCTGCCCAAATGGCATACAAAGCCGGCGAGGTGGATGCTTCAATCAAAAAACAGGCCCTCAAAACAGCCAGAAGCTATGAAGGTAGAGCACCCTCTAAAACTGAAATTTTTACTGAGGGCAATCAAGGAGCTACCATAAAATTCGATTGTTGGATTAAAAGTAGTGTTAAAGTTCCAGAACTATAAATGCAACAGCTACGTTATAAATTTTTTAAAAAAGAGTTTTTAGTTATTACTTTGGCCCTCTTTTTTTCTTGTGATGGGGGTAGCCCAATACTCAAAGAGATCAACCAGTTCAATGAGAATCCCGTCGGTATTGCCTATGATATTCGCATGACCTATACTGATTCGGCAATGGTGAAAGCAATTTTGACAGCTCCTATAAACATGGATTACACTCATTTAAGCTTCAAGTACTCCGAATTCCCTGAAGGTTTAAAAATTATATTTTACAACGATAATAATGAGGAAAATACTTTAGTTGCTGATTATGGAATACTTTACAATCAGACGAGAATCGTTGACCTACAAGGTAATGTAGTGCTTTTGTCCAATGATGGCTCTCGGTTAGAGACCAGTCAGATGTACTGGGATTCCGAAAAAGAGTGGCTTTTTACTGAGCAACCCTTCATTTTTAAAAGTGAGAATGAAGATATTGCTGCCACTCGATTGGATACCAACAAAGAATTTAGTAAATTTCAAACTGGTAAGTTATCTGGCACCATATTGGTAGAAGAACAAAAAGACTCTTTGACCGTCGATGAAAAGCTATAAAATTTCTGAAATTATATACTGGGTAATTACATTAGTGGCCACATATGAAACTTATAACCATTGGAGCACTGACCGTCAAAAGGCGTATATTTTCATAGGATTTGCCATTCTTTCAATCTTTATGGCACTTTTTAGAAGGCACTACCGAAATAAGTTTAATAAAAGGGGAAATTCCTCAAAATGATCGTCACGGACCTTGTTATTCTTGTTTGTCTGATTCTTTCAGCCTTTTTCTCTGGGATGGAAATTGCCTTTGTTTCCGCTAATAGAATTTATTTGGAAATTGAAAAACAGCAAAGCGGAATTAATGCTAAGTTTTTAAACTTTATTACCAAAAATCCCTCTCGGTTCATTGCCACCATGTTGGTGGGAAACAACATATCGTTGGTCATCTATGGAATCTTTATGGGCGATCGTATATTACAATTTTTATTCCCTGAGACCTCATTGGGAGTAGTAAATAGCATCCAAATAGTTTTTATACAAACAGTAATCTCAACCATTATTATTTTGCTTACAGCAGAGTTCCTTCCCAAAGTTTTTTTTCAACAATTCTCCAATGCTTTGATGAAGCTTTTTGCCTTTCCCACTGCTTTTTTCTATACTTTGTTCTCCCCAATAACTTCCATGATTATCATGTTGTCGGACTTTATTTTGATAAAGTTTTTTAAGACCCAAGGGGATCAGGTTCAATTGACTTTCTCTAAGATTGAGCTGGGTAATTATATAGAAGAACAATTGGAATCAACTAAAGACATAAACAGTGTTGACAGTGAAATACAGATTTTTCAAAATGCATTGGACTTTTCGGAGGTAAAAGTCAGAGAGGCCATGGTTCCACGAACGGAAATTGTCGCCTCAGAAATAACCGCTTCCTTGTCAGAGATTAAAAAACTTTTCACCTCCAGTGGACTATCCAAAATCCCTGTTTTTTCAAACTCTATCGATGATATCTTGGGCTATATTCACGCCTTTGAAATATTCAAAAAACCTACAGACCTAAAAAAAATATTACTCCCCGTTGCTTTTGTTCCAGAATCTATGAAAATCAGCGAAGTATTAAAATTATTGACCAAACAACGGAAAAGTATTGCTGTGGTATTGGACGAATATGGGGGTACTTCGGGAATAATTACGGTCGAAGATATCATCGAAGAACTCTTTGGTGAAATTGAAGATGAACACGATCATATTGCCCTTTTTGAAAAACAAATTGATGAGGATATATATGAGTTTTCTGCCCGAATGGAAGTCGATTATATCAATCAAAATTATGACCTTAGACTTCCTGAAAAAGAGTTTTATGAAACGCTGGGTGGACTGATCGTTTACCTGAAAGAGGAAATTCCAACTAAAGGAAGTTTGATTGAAATTGAAAACTATGAGTTGGAAATCAAAGAAGTATCCTCAACAAAAATTGAAAGAGTAATTCTCAGGGTAAAAGATGATTCATGAAAATATTAAATCCCTTGTGAGTAGAGTAAATGCAGTGCTGTAAGTCCCTAAATAACAAAGCGAATCTTTTTTATAATCAAAAAGGAAATCGTATTTTCGCATCCGACTCAAAAAAATGATATGGCAGTATTAGGTCAAATTAGACAACGTTCCGTATTTCTTATTCTGGTAATTGGTATGGCATTATTTGCCTTTGTAATTTCAGGAGTTTTCGATGGGAATACTGCATCCAGTGGTCCCAGTGATCCTATTGCAGTTGTTAATGATGAAGAGATTGATCTTACTTTTTATAGACAATTAGTTAAAAACTCTGAGAGAACTTATAACCTCTCAACTATGCAGGCCGTAAATTCTGTTTGGGATCAATTACTCAGGGCCACTATTTTCAGACAAGAATTTGAGCGTTTGGGAATTGATGCTGGAAGAGAACAGATCCAAATGATTTTGATGCAGGACGAGAGAATTGTCCAAGATCCCAGATTCCAAAATGAGACAGGTTTTTTTGATTTTGGAATATTTACAGATTATATCAACCAATTGCGCGTTGAAAATCCTCAAGCTTATAACAACTGGAAAATCCAAGAGGACAATATCGTTGGTATGGCCAAGGAAAAAATTTATTATGACTTGGTCAAGTCCAGCACCGGATTTACAGAAATGGAAGGAAAAATTGCCTACCACAGCCAGAATGACAAGGTCAACATAAAGTTCGTAATGCTTCCCTATGAAGAGGTGCCCGATAGTCTTTTTAAAGTAACTGATGCTGATATAAAGCAATATATTAGCGCTAATAAAAAGAATTATGAAACCGAAATGAGCAGAAGTGTTCGTTATGTAACTTTCCCTGAAGTAGCTTCTGAAGCCGATGAAAATCAAATCCGTTTGGATTTAGAAAAACTCAAAACCCAACGAATTGAGTATAATGATGTGTCGAAACTTCCCGATACCATCGAAGGTTTTGCCTCAACTCAGAATATTACAGATTTCATTGAGCAATTTTCCGAAACTCCCTTTGATTCGATATTTAAAACTAAAGGAGCACTGGCCAATGAATATGCAGATATACTTTTCGGATTGAATCCCGGCGAGATTTTTGGGCCGTACAAAGATGGTAATACATTGAAAATATCTCGTTTTCTGGATCGAAAAAAGGGAGGTTCAATCAAAGCTAGCCATATTTTAGTTGCCTTTAAAGGGGCAACAAGAGCCAATCCTGAAATCACAAGAAGCAGAGAAGAGGCCAAAAAATTTGCTGAACAACTATACAGCAAAGCTAGAAGAAATACTACCGATTTTAGCCAGTTAGCGACTGAAAGTTCAGATGGCCCTTCAAAGACAACGGGGGGAGATTTGGGTTTCTTCCAAGAGGGTATGATGACTGATAAGTTCTTCGATTTTTGTAACCGATCTAAGATTGGGAAAATTGGATTGGTGGAAACAGAGTTTGGTTTTCACATCATCAAGGTTACTGATAAGCAGGACGTGGTTTTGACTGCAGATGTAACCAAAGAGATTGTTCCGTCTGAGAAAACTTCAAATGGTGTTTTTCAAAAAACCACACAGTTTGAGATGGAGAGCATTAGAGCTGAACAGTTGGATACGATTGCCAAGAATTACAACTATGACGTAAAATTTGTTCAAAAAGTCAATCTTTTAGACGAAAATCTCCCAGGGTTACCGCGCCAAAGAAATTTGGTTCAGTGGTTGTTCGACGATGAAATTGAAATAGGAGATGTCAAACGTTTCAGCATGACCAACGGGGGATATGTTGTGGCTCAAATGACTGGAATTATTCCCGACGGAACCGTTAATTTTGAGTCGGTTAAGCTCAAAGTAGTTCAAGAAATAATGAAAAAGAGAAAAGCGGCCCATTTGTTAGAAACACATGCTGATAAAAATTCTTTGGATGCTTTGTCCGGTGCTACGGATAAGGAAATTGAAACTGCTTCGGCAGTAACCCAAGAAAATACTGTCTTGGCCGGTGCGGGAACAGAACCCTATGTAATCGGTACCGCTTTTTCAATGGATATCAACCAAGTTTCAGATTTGATCGAAGGGAATAATGGAGTTTACATGATTGAAGTTACCTCCAAAGAAATTGCCCAAGAGATGGAAAGTTATAAGGCCTACGCAAGTGCTCTTCAAAATGAGGAGAATACTAGAATTAATAGCTCCATTTATGAAGCTTTACGCTCTAGTGCTCAGATTCAGGACAATCGTCAATTGTACTATTAGAGAACCACTTCTTGATAAGTCATAACTACCTTGAAGCCTTTGTTCTTAAAATACTCAGGCGTATGCTTATTCCCTGTGGCCAAAACAAAGTCACCACCCCAAGCTCCAAGACTTTTGATTGATCCCTGAAAATCGGAAAACAGTTTTTCTTTTACTGGGACTACGCTCAAAATTTTTGAGATAAAATCTTCATGTTCATTGAGTATTTGCTCAAATTCAATCAAGCTATGTGCCTTGATTATCGACCTTGTCAGTTTTGAGGCGTAAGCGATTTGGTCCTCACCGATGTTTTGCTTTTTAAACTCTTCAATAGCTTCTCTGCTGTTTTTCTTTTGATTTAGATAGACAAAGAATAAGTTGGATTTGAATGGGGGATCAAACTCGCATATTTCAACATGGGGTTCAAAGGGCTGTTTGCGAAAGACGAGCGGACTCTTGGCTGTTGCACAGGCAATATCGTATCCACTTCCCCCAAAGCTGTTTTGGAGCAGTTTATAGGGATCGACTTCAGACCAGCTCGCCAAATTGGAGATTAAGGTAGAGGAAGTTCCCAAACCCCAATGCCGGTCAAATTCCATATGGGTTTTTACTGTTCCACCTTTTTCCCTTAAAAAATTACTTTTTAGATCTCGCACTGCTTTTAATATTTGAACCAGACTAATACCAATTTTGGAATCATTGGTGTTTGAAATGCGAAAATCTTTTAAGTTTAAGGTGGCATAAAACCATAATTGATTTTTAGAATCCCAACTTTCCCATTTCAATATTTTAGAATCGTCGGATTCAAATTTAAGGGATTGTCCCATTTTGGTGGGAACAGCCAATGCATCACTACCTCTCAAAACCATATATTCTCCCGTAAGCAAAAGTTTTCCGTGGCTGTAGTATTTAGTCATAGGATCAGGGGTTTGATTTTAAAAAATCTCCTACAGCACTATAAGTGACCTTGTGGGTTTTAAAAAATTCTAAGGCTTTTTCCTTTTGACCGACTGTTGCATGATGTTGATTGAGAATATTGAGAAGGTGCATTTTCATGTGACCTTTTTGAATTCCAGTGGTGATCAGTGATCTTACTGCAGCAAAGTTTTGCGCCAAACCAGCAACTGCGACGATCTCCATCAGATTTTTGGCGTTGGGATTGCCCAACAATTTCATAGACCATTTCACCATGGGATGTAATTGTGTAAGCCCTCCTACAGTTCCCAGTGAAAGCGGTAATTTGAGTTTGAAAATGAATTCGTCTCCCTCTAAAAATGCATGGCTCAGACTCGAATAAGCTCCTTTCATAGCAGCATAGGCATGAACACCGGCCTCTACTGCTCTAAAGTCGTTCCCGGTAGCAATGACAACCGCATCGACACCGTTCATTATCCCTTTGTTGTGGGTTACTGCCCGGTAAGGTTCTTTTTGTGCAATTTCTAATGCTTGAATAAATCTATGGGCAAATTGTATCCCCGACATTTCGGATGAAACTTCCAGTTTTCCTACAGGGCATTTTACTTCCGCTTGCACCAAGCATTGTGGAACATAATTGGAAAGAATGCTCATGATAATTTCCATAGAAAGTTGTTCTTTTAAAAAAGCATCGTGATCTGCTGCTAATTTTTGTAGTGTTTTGGCGATCTTTTCAAGACAAGAATTGATGAAATTGGCTCCCATGGAGTCGACAGTCTCAAAAGTGATGTGCAACTGATAGTAGTCTTCTATCAAATCAGATTTGTCTCTGAGTTCAATATCAATTATTCCTCCCCCTCTTTGACGCATATTTGAAGTGAGTGAGGAACTACTGTCGATAAGCAGTTGTTTCTTTTGTTTGAAAAAAGACTGCAATAGTCCTTTATTCCCATCAAATAAAAAGTGAATTTGTCCAATTTTTTGGGTTCCCAAAATTTGAGTTTTGAATCCCCCTCTAGAAGCCCAGAACTTTGCAGCTTTACAGGCAGCAGCCACTACAGAACTTTCCTCTATGGCCATGGGAATGGTATATTCCTTTCCATTAATCACAAAATTGGGGGCTACTCCTAAAGGGAGGTAGAAGTTGGCAATGGAATTCTCAATGAACTCATCGTGATGTTTTTGGACTTTCTCATCGTTGTGGTTGTATGTGGAAAGAATCTCTTTTGCCTTTGGGGCATCCTCAAAATGCATTTGGGTAATCCAATTAATTTTTTCTATTTTGGAAAGTTTTGAAAACCCCTCAATTTTCTTTGACATATTCTGCTTTAGAATGATACACAAAGATACATGATTATGTATTTACAATTGCGTATCAAATTTAGGCCTCATCCTCTTCTATTTAAGAAATTCAGTAACTTTAGCGCCTCAAACGAATGATCATGACTGAAACCCCTCCTAAACTCCCCCATCAAAGGAATTTTATGGGGCATCCCATTGGTTTGTATGTTTTGTTTTTTACGGAACTTTGGGAACGTTTTTCTTACTACGGAATGCGTGCCTTGTTTACCATTTTTTTGGTAGCGGAAACCACAAGTCAAAACCCCGGTTTTGGATGGTCGAATGAGGAGGCGATATGGCTGTACGGTTGGTACACCATGTTGGTATATATTGCCGCCATTCCCGGTGGATGGATCGCAGATAATTTATTGGGTCAAAAAAAAACTGTAATGATGGGTGGGCTTTTGCTTTGTTTGGGGCATGGCATCCTATCTTTCGACAGTGAGTTAAGTTTTTACTTGGGTTGCGCATTTATCATTTTTGGGGTAGGGGGACTCAAACCCAATATTTCAAGTATGGTGGGTGGACTCTACCCTCTAGGAGATGAAAGAAGAGATTTGGGATTTTATATATTTTATATGGGTATCAATTTGGGTGCCTTTTTTGCTCCACTATTATGTGGCTGGGTTGGAGAAACCTACAATTGGCATTATGGTTTTGGTTTGGCAGCCGTTGGTATGGCCATTGGACAAGTCACCTATTTTTATGGTCAAAAATATCTTGTAGGAGTTGGTGATTTGGTTTTTTCCAGTAAGGAAGAAAAAAACCGTCTCAAACAAACAAAGTTGACATCTATTGAAAAGGACAGGATCAAGGTATTATTGATATCATTTTTAATGATAATTATTTTCTGGGGCGCTTTTGAACAGGCTGGTGGACTGATGAATTTGTATGCCAAACAAAAGACCGATCGGATGCTCTTAGGATTTGAAATTCCAGCTTCTTGGTTTCAATCATTGAATGCTTTTTTTATTGTTACGCTTGCAGTAATAATAGGAGGTATGTGGATGAGAATAAAAGCCAAAGGAAAAGAAGCTTCTGCTATCTTTAAAATAGCATTGGGCATTGTTATTATGGGATTTGGGTTTTTATTCATGCGTTTTGCATCCTCAGAATATGAGTTGATGGGACATTCGTCGATGTATTGGTTGGTATTGGCCTATTTGTTCCATACGGTGGGAGAGTTGTGCGCTTCCCCCGTATCATTATCCTACATTACCAAATTGGCTCCTGAAAAATATGCTTCCCTTATCATGGGGGTTTTCTGGGCGGCTACTGGCCTGGGGAATAAGTTGGCAGCTACCATTGGGGAGAATGCGCAAGCTGCAGGAGAGAAGGAAACTTTTACTGGAATTTTTATCTTTTGCACATTATTTGCATTTTTGATAATTGCTATATTGAAACCTTTAAAACGCCTTTCACATGGGGCAGAGGATTTAATAAACAAAACGATCTGATTAATATGAAAAGGAGACTTTTATTAATTGTTTTTTGCCTTAATGGTTTTTGGATTCATTCCCAAGCTATAGAGTGGATGACTTTTGGAGAAGCTCTGGAGGCACAGAAAAAAAAACCAAAAAAAATATTGGTCGATGTATATACCGTTTGGTGTGGCCCATGTAAATTGATGGATAAAAAAACCTTTCAAAACCGAGATGTAGCGGCCTATATTTCCGAACATTATTATGCAGTAAAATTTAACGCTGAGGGGGAAGAAACCATCAATTACTTCGGGAATACTTACACCAACCCCAATTATGATCCCAACAGAAATGGAAGGAACTCAACCCACCAGTTTACTCAATTTTTAGAGGTTAAGGGATATCCAACGGTTATATTTATTAGTGAAACGGGGGATTTGATTACCCCTTTGGTAGGTTATCAAAAACCACAACAAATAGAGCTTTATCTCAAAATGATCAAACAAGGAGATTATATGATTTTCAGTAAACCCGATGATTTTGAAAAATATCGCAAAAACTTTAGGCCTAAATTTAGAGGTTGATAACGTAAGCTCCGTCTTTCTTTAAGTTTTCAATGGGAGTGTTTTATTTCTGACAGCTTATTTTCGATCTAGAAATATTTCAAGTGGAATTAACCCCATCGGTAAACATCATTCTGGGACGAAGATTTTCCAATAAGCGATCTGGATTCAAACTAAGATTAACTTATATCAAAAGATGTGTAGACTCGAAATTTGGAATATTATAAATATTATTTTCATATAAAACCAAAAGGCTTAAGTTGTTGTTGATAAAAGCATTTTTGAAAGCATCTATTTTAAGAAATCCATGCGATTTTTATTTTTAAAATCATTAATTGACTGACCTTTCTCCGTGATTTTTTTTCATCTAAGTAAATAACTTTTCCAAAAAATCTACAATTATTATTTTTTAATGTTTATGTCAATTTTATCATCAGTGTTCCGCTTCCCTTCCTTTTCCAAGTTTGTGAAATGCTAGTCGGTTACTCCACAGGGCTGTCTGTGGTGAATCACACCGAAGGAGAGTAAAATAAGGTAAATACAGAAACGATATTTTTTATTTAGGCTAACAAAAATAATAAGAGGATCGGTAAACCAATGAGAAAAAGGTTTTAGACCTAATTCGAAATCAACTTACCACTGACAAAAAGCAGTCTTAATAGATAGATGGTAAATTCAGTCCCTTTCTTCATAACCTGAATTTATTTTAAGAAAAAAATTATAATATGGACTCGATTATTAGCTGAGCAGTTTTTTTACTTGCTCCTCCAGCACCAAGAGCTATTCGGAGTTCTTCATAATCTTGCTTAAGTTTTTTTTGTCCTTTATCGGAAAGAATGTATTGCAGATGATGTGCTACTTCCACGACATTAAATGCACCCTGAATTAGTTCTTTGACGACTTCTCGATCCAAAATCAGATTGACTAGGGAAATAAATTTTAGCTTTACAAGCCATTTTGCAATCAAGTACGTCAAAAAACTACTGCGGTAGCAAACTACTTGAGGAACCATTAGTAGCCCAGTCTCAAGCGTGGCTGTTCCGCTGGAAACCAAGGCTGCCCGAGAGTGTAAAAGGAGGTCGTAGGTCTTATTTTGTATAATTTTGACTTTTTCTTTACCAAAGAATTTTTGATACCACTCTGGGTCTATTCCTGGAGCTCCTGCAAGGACAAATTCAAATTCTGGAAACACTTTCGATACCTTTAGAAAAATAGGTAACATTTTTTTTATCTCTTGTTTTCTACTGCCCGGCAATAATGCAATAAGGTTATTTTTGTCGGATAATTGATTTTGTTTTTGAAAATTGGTTGATTTTTTTCTTTGAGTTAGGGTATCCAGAAGTGGATGTCCTACAAATTCCACTTTAAATTGGTGCTTATTTTCAAAAAAATCCTTTTCAAAAGGAAGTATGACGTAGAGTGCATCTATATCTTTTTTCATCTGATGTACCCTATTTTCCTTCCAAGCCCATACCTGAGGACTGATGTAAAAATGATTTTTAAATCCTTTTTGCTTGGCCCATTTTGCAATTCGGAGATTAAATCCTGGATAGTCAATGTATATAATTACATCTGGCTGAAAGTCGGTAATGTCTTCTTTACAAAATTTGATATTTTTTAGTATAGTTCCCAAGTGGGTGATTACTTCCCAAAAACCCATAAAAGCCAATAATTTGTAATGCTTTACCAATACCCCACCGACCTGTTGCATCAAATCACCTCCCCAAAAGCGTATTGAGGCTTTGTTATCCTTTTCTTTTAAGGCTTCCATTAATTTTGATCCATGAAGATCACCTGAGGCCTCGCCGGCAATGATGTAATATTTCAATTTAAATAATTTTTAGAAACGCAACCATAATGACGATAATAATCGAGGTAATCATAACACCTTTGGCAAAATTGGTTTTTCTTTTGTGAATCCCCAAAAAGAATAAGGGCAAATTGATTAGGGCACCCATGCTGATGAGCCCTCCTAACTTTTTTTGTTGAAATAAAGAGACAATAACGTCCTCAATAGGTTCCTCCGAAAAATAGAGCAGTATAAAAATTATTGCACTTGAACTGGCAAAAAAACTGGCAATTACACCCTGAAAAAGTTTTTTATTAATCAAAATTCCATGTATTTAATAGTTTGATGGCATAGTGTGCCGTAAGGTCAAATTCTATTGGGACTACAGAGATATAGCCTTGGCTCAGCGCCCATTCGTCCGTGTCTTCTCCCTTGTCCTCGTTAACAAATTTACCAGTTAGCCAGTAATAATCGAGTCCCATGGGATTGGTTCTTTTATCGAATTCCTCTATCCAATAGGCCTTGGCTTGACGACAAATTTTGACACCTTTTATTTCCTCCCTACTCAGTTTTGGGAAATTGACATTCAAAACAATATTGGAGGGGATTTTGTTCTCCAAAGCGCTAAAGGTGATTTTCTTGACATAATCCCTTATGGCGCCAAAGTCTGCATTCCAACGATAATCTAACAAAGAAAAACCGATGGCTTGTATGCCTTCAATCCCTGCCTCAATGGCTGCGCTCATGGTTCCTGAGTAAATGACATTGATTGAAGAATTGGATCCGTGATTGATTCCAGATACACATAGGTCGGGTTTACGGTCTAAAATTTCATTTATTGCTAATTTTACGCAGTCCGCTGGAGTTCCAGAACAACTGTATTCTAAATGGGTTCCTTCTTTGACTTGGATCTCAGTGGAATGCAGTGGAGAGTTTATGGTTATGGCATGTCCCATTGCTGACTGTGGCCTGTCTGGAGCAACAACAACAACCTCTCCGATCTCGTTCATCACTTCAATTAATTTTCTTATTCCAGGGGCTGAAATCCCATCGTCATTGGTTACGAGTATGAGGGGTTTTTTTTCCATAGATTTTTAATACGAAGTAAATTTAAAAAATATTAACCCCTCCATATCAATTTAGCATCAACAAAAAGTTTTTTAGGGTTTAGGCTTTATAGGTGTTTTTGGTTAAATTTACTTTTTAAATAAAATTTATGAGATTTTTCGGACTATTTGTCGTTGGCATTTTTGCATTCGTTCTGATAGCAAGCACTAATTCTGGATTAGACAACCCGGATAAGGATAAATTATTGATTGAGGTGATTACTTATGTAATGCAGAAAGGTCACTACGATCCCAAAAATATTGATGATACTTTTTCAGAACGTGTTTTTGACAACTACATCCAGGGCATTGATGGACAACGGCGATTTTTCCTTCAATCTGACATAAATAATTTCAAAAGATATGAAGTCGAAATAGACGATCAAATTAGGGATGCCGATGTTTCCTTTTTCAATTTGACTTATAATAGATTGATTGCAAGAATGGGTCAGGTAAAACAATTTTATGATGAGTTATTGGTTGAGCCTTTTGATTTTAGTGTGAAGGATTCAATCAATCTAAACTTTGAGGAGCTTCCTTATGCCAGAACTTTAAATGATCTAAAAGACTTATGGCGAAAAAGATTTAAACTTTCTACCTTAGAATACTTTTCAGATTTGGTGGAACAGGAAGATTTTGAAAGAGAGGTAGACAGTTCATATCA
Source organism: uncultured Flavobacteriaceae bacterium (assembly GCA_913020475.1). Taxonomy (GTDB): domain Bacteria; phylum Bacteroidota; class Bacteroidia; order Flavobacteriales; family Flavobacteriaceae; genus UBA8316. The sequence continues at coordinate 14,560 of CAJVZM010000004.1, read as the reverse complement.
AATTAGATCAATAATTGTCTTAGAAGAGGAGGCTCGATCAAAGACTAGAGAAAACATTGAAAATTATTTTGAGATTTTTGATGAGGTAGAACGCAAGGATTGGTTTTCTATTTACGTGAACTCTATAACTCTTGAGTTTGATCCACATAGTAACTATTTTGCTCCAGATGATAAAGAAAAGTTTGATCAAAATATTTCAGGAAAGTTTGAGGGTATTGGTGCAAGATTACAAAAGAAAGATCAAGTAGTTGAGATCGTAGAGGTGATCGTTGGAGGCCCCGTTTGGAAAGCCAAAGCGCTAGAGGTGGGCGATATAATACTTAAAGTGGCTCAAAAAGACGAGGATGCCGTTGAAATCGGACCAATGCGCCTCAGTGATGCGGTCAAACTGATCAAAGGACCCAAGGGTACTCAGGTGTTTTTGACTGTTAGGAGAGTAAGCGGTATAATAGAGCAAGTTGAGATCAATCGGGATGTGGTTGAGTTGGAGGAGTCCTATGCAAAATCAAGTATCATTAAAAAGAATGGAAAAAATTATGGTCTGATTCAATTGCCAAAATTCTATATTGATTTCAAAGATCAAAATAGCAGAAATGCTGCCGGTGATGTTAGAAAAGAATTGGATGCTCTTAAAAAGAGGAATGTTAGTGGAATTATAGTAGATTTGAGAAATAATGGTGGTGGATCCCTTAAAACGGTTGTTGACATTACCGGGTTTTTTATTGACAAAGGCCCAGTAGTTCAAGTAAAAAGTACAGGAGGTTCCAAAGATATATTGTATGATGAAGACCCTTCCATTATTTGGGATGGTTCGTTGGTTGTTATGGTCAATCAATTCTCTGCTTCGGCCTCCGAAATTTTAGCAGCTGCACTCCAAGATTATAAAAGAGCGATTATTTTGGGAAGTAAACAAACCTTTGGAAAAGGGACTGTTCAAAATGTAATCGATTTGAATCGTATTATCTCAGGAGGAACTCACGGTGACTTAGGTGCAGTAAAGCTTACAACTGATAAATTTTACCGCATCAATGGAGGCTCTACACAATTGGAGGGGGTTCGAAGTGATATCATTCTTAAGAATCAATATTCCTATATTGAGATGGGTGAAAAAGATCAGGAAAATCCTTTGGCTTGGGATAGAATTGATCCTGTACCTTTTAAAAAGTGGAAAAATCAAACCAACTATAAATATGCTTTAAATCAGAGTGCCATTAGATTAAAAGATAATCCCTATATCCATTTGTTAGCGCTACAGGCTAGAAGAATTGAAGATCAACAGGATAATTATTTATATACTCTTAATTATAAGGACTATTTAACAGAGCAGGATACTAACAAAAAAATATCAGATAAATTTAGTGTTCTCAAAGATTACAAGTCAGATCTCCACTTTGAATGGTTGCAGGACCCTGGATTTCCGATTGATGAAGTGGTTAAAGAACGAAAGAAAAGGTGGATTGAAGGACTAGAAAAGGATTTTTATATTTCAGAAGCAGTGAGTATTTTGGAAGATTTGAATATCAATCTCGAGAATTTCCCTGTAGCTCAGATTAAAAAGTAATATTGATATTTTGAGGGAGATCACACTCTACAAAAAATTCCTAAAAGATCTTTGGGCAGTATTCAGTATTTTATATATTGTTGTATTAGTTTTGGTTGCCATTTTCGCCTATCAAATTGCCCCTGACAGTACATCCAATGCCAACCAAATGCATTTGTCGATTCACTCTAAACCCCCTGGTTTTAAAGTGAATATGTTGTTACTTCAATCTGAGAATATCTCTTCAAGCAATAAGTCTTTTTTTTCAGGGGATGTGAATGGCAACACTGAAATTCCCATTCAAGATTATCGATTACAATCCGATGGGGTTGAAATTCAACCATATGGCTCTCCATCAGATTACTATGATTTTATCGATTTGTCTAAACTGCAATCTCCACTTTCTGATTTCAGCTTTAAAAAGCAACATTTACAAGAGAAAAGATTTCTGTTAGGGACAGACAAATACGGTAGAGATTTGTTGAGTCGGTTGATCGTTGGGTCAAGGATATCACTTTCCATAGGTTTTATTTCTGTATTTATCTCCCTTTTGCTTGGTGTTGTCTTAGGGGCTTTAGCTGGTTTTTTCGGAGGTTATTTGGATAAAGGGATTATCTGGTTGATCAATGTTTTTTGGTCTATTCCAACCTTATTGATGGTCATTGCTATCACATTAGCTTTGGGTCGCGGTTTTTGGCAAGTTTTTGTCGCTGTGGGCTTAACCATGTGGGTAGAGGTTGCGAGGGTCGTAAGAGGGCAGGTTATAACCTTAAAGGAGAAAACCTTTATCAAAGCTGCCCATACGTTAGGTTATAGTAAAGCGCGAATCATTTGGTATCATATTTTTCCTTTGCTTATCCCGCCATTGATAGTTATTTCGGCGGCAAATTTTGCCAGTGCAATATTGATTGAAAGTGGATTGAGTTTTTTGGGAATAGGTACCCAGCCTCCTGCGCCCAGTTGGGGAGGGATGGTAAAAGATCACTTTAGGTATTTATTGCTGGGCAAGCCTTTTTTAACCTTACTGCCTGGACTGGCTATAATGAGTTTGGTTTTGGCCTTTATGACTTTGGGGAACTGTCTTAGAGATATTTTGGATGTAAAGCATTAGGCTTACGAATCAATGAGTCTATTAGCGTCGAAGTTTAGATGGATAAATACCATTATACTGAAGGCCAGAATACTAGAACCACCATAGCTTACAAAAGGGAGTGGAATCCCAATTGTGGGAACCATGCCCAAAGACATTCCGATATTGATAAAAAAATGGATAAAAATTAACCCAGCGATCCCATAAGAATAAATTCTTCGGAATTTATTAACTTGTTTTTCAGCTTGTAAAATGATTCTAAATACTAGTATACAAAAAAGAAAAATCAGGAAGAAACTTCCCAAAAACCCCCACTCCTCACCAATCGTACTGAAGATATAATCAGTGTGTTGAGCGGGAACAAAATCTCCTTTGGTTTGTGTGCCCTCTAAAAACCCCTTTCCTTTTAATCCTCCAGAACCGATAGCGATTTTAGATTGATTAATATTGTATCCCACTCCTTGGGCATCTATCTCTTTCCCCAAAACAATATTGATCCTATCACGATGACGTTGTTGAAAAACATTATCAAAGATATAGTCTACCGAGAATGAAAATCCGATGGAAATCACCAAGAAAATTAGAAAAGGCCAAATTTTTATTTTTGGATTCAGTTTTTTAAATATGAAGTAAAGTAAGAGGATAATCATAGTGATGATTGCGACAACCACGCCAAAAGGGAAACTTAGGGTGATAAAAAATAGGGATAAAACGGTGAGGAAAATTATCAAATAGGAATAGTTAAGCCCTTCTCTGAACATAGGAAAAAAGAAAGCACCAAAAACTAATGCAGATCCTGGGTCGGGTTGAAAAACAATCAGTAAAAATGGGAGTAGAACATATGCTCCTATTTTAAGTAAAGTTCTTGGGGTTTTGATATCTGATTGAAACTTACTCATTAGGTTAGCAATGACCAATGCAGTAGTAACTTTTGCCAGTTCAGAGGGTTGAAAACTCAACCCGCCAATGTTGTACCAAGAGGTGGCTCCCGAAACGGTTTTGCCAAAAATAAAAAGACCCGCCAGCAGAAGTATGCTTATAAAGTAGCCCAATAATGAAAATTGCTCAAAAAACTTACTGTTTATCGAAAGAATAATAATGCCAGTGAACATACTGAATATGAGAAAAAAAAATTGTTTTCCAATAGCTTGAGTGAGGTCAAACATCCCTCTGGATGTTTCGTTGAAGGTGGCAGAATATACATTAAGAATACCAAAAGATATTAATGCAAAATATACAACGAGAAGCAACCAATCAAGACGAAAAAAAATACTTTTATTCATTAATAACAAAAGGTTCTCCTGAATAAGGTTTATCGTATTCTGCGATCAAACTCCCATTCAGGATTTTGTTTTCCAACCATTTTCTTTTTACATTTTCATTGAGGTATTTTTCAATCATCAAGCTCGAGATAGGAGCGGCCCATCTTGCACCCCAATAACCATTTTCTACATAAACTGCAATAGCAATTTTAGGATCGTCTTTAGGTGCAAAAGCAATGAAAATGGAGTGATCTGTCAGCTGGGTTTTTACGCCCTTGATTTTCATAAAATTTTCAACTGTTCCGGTTTTTCCGCAAACTTCAATCCCTTTGATTTTGGCAATTCTCGCAGTACCTCTTTCAACGACCTGATGCATACCATCGATCACCGTTTCAAAGTGAATAGAATCAATAGAGGTTTCTTTCTTTTCATATACTTTGTTTAAGGAGTTATTGCTGACTGCTTTCAGGAAATGAGGTTGGATGAAATACCCCCTGTTGGCAATTGCAGCGGTAAAGTTGGCCATTTGAATGGGAGTTGTTAACAATTCCCCTTGACCAATAGCATTGGAAACAATCGTAGCGGACTTCCAGCCCCCTTTTTTGTACCAATAATTGTAATAATCTGCATCGGGGACAAAACCTTTTTTACCAACAGGTAAGTCATATCCGAGATAATTACCCAAACCAAAACTCTTTAAATGTTTATTCCATATGTTAATACCATCTTCAACATTTTCTCCTGCTTGATCAATAATCCTTCTGTAAATATTAGCAAAATATGTATTACATGATCGGAAAATACCTGAGCGTAAATTGTTTTTAGTTCCTGGGCTGCAATGACATTCCATAAATATACCACGGGCATAGAAGTGGCCTTTTTGACATATGTAAGAGGTCTCTTTGTCGATGACACCCTCTTGAAGTGCAATTAGAGCGTTGAGGGATTTGAATGGAGATCCTGGAGCATATTGAGCTTGAAGACTTCTGTCAAAGAGTGGCTTTGCCAAAGTGTCCAATGCTAATTTTCGATAGTTTTTGGATCGTTTTCTACCTACGAGTATACTGGGGTCATAGCTTGGTGCTGAGACCAGAGAAAGTACTTCTCCTGTTTTTGGTTCTATTGCTACAATACCTCCCCTTTTATTTCGAAACAATTCTTCACCGTATTGCTGAAGTTCTCTGTCAATTGTAAGGTAAAGATTTTGTGCACCCTCCTTAGGGACATCATATTTTCCATCTTCATAGGATCCTATAATCCTATTAAATCGGTCTTTTTGATAAAAATTTTTCCCTTTTTTCCCTCTTAAAAAATATTCATAATATTCCTCAATACCCTGCCTACCGATCAATTCTCCAATACGGTAATAATTATCTTTTTTCATGTCATTTTTGTTGACTTCACTTACATAACCCAATAGGTTAGAAGCTATAGAGATAGGATAGTTTCTAACTGAGTTTTTTTGTAGAAAAAAACCAGGATATTTCCATATTTTTTCCTGAATTACAGCATTGTGTTCTCTTGAAATTTTACCAACAATGATGGAAGGAAGTTTTATAGAAAAAGTTCTTGAGAATTTGATTTTTTCTTTGAGTTCAGCTTTTGAAACACCCAATATTTTTGAGAGTTCAAGGGTGTCAAATGCCTGGATATTTTCGGGTATGGCCATAAAATCGTATACCGGTTGGTTGGAAACCAAGAGTTTTTTGTTACGATCATAAATATAGCCGCGTTCTGGATAAATAGAATTTTCAATTACAGCATTTCCATCTGAGAGTAGTTTATAGGAGGTGTTGAGCAATTGTATGCTGATCAGCCTACCAACAAAAATTATAGCGGTTAAAAGTGTTACTGCCGGTAAAAAAAATCGCCTAATCATTTTTCTCTTTAAATAACCCCAAGGAAACGAAAACAAGTATAAAGGTAAAAAAAGATGTAAAAAGAGTATTTTTTAAAATGTTAACGATGTTTTCAAAACTAGAGAAAATAACACTGTAGAGTATCAAATGGTGAATTACCACCATCATTGATAGATATAATAATCTTTGATTAAGTAAACTTCCCTTAATCATTCCCATAGGGACATCATAGTTTACCCCAAAGGAGAACCTAATGATAAAAGGCCTTATGAAAGCTATGGTTAAGGTGGCGATGGTATGACCTCCCGATCCTTGTGACAATAAATCGAGCAGTATTCCCATGATAAAACCCAAAATAATTATTAAAGTAGGATTGCCATCTAAACGATATACAATAATGTATAATAGGTAGATATTGGGATTTATAAATCCAAAAAAATTAATATTGTTAAGCAAAAAAGCCTGCAGTAACAACAGAAGAAAAAACTGAAAAATTGAAATTAAATTATCACTATTCACTTTTCAATTTATTGAGTTGACCCTTCTTCATATTTTTTAAGATATAAACGAACTCTTTCTGTGTAAGATTACTAAATAGCTCAATATCAATATCGTAATACCCTTCGAATTCGGGTTTTTGAAAGTTAAAAACTTTTCCAATTGGGATGCCTTGAGGGAAATAATCCGACATGCCACCGGTAACTATTGTGTCTCCTAGCATTACAGGGTTTAGGGTGGAAACGTCATTCAATTTCATTCTTTTGGGGTGTTTCCCTTGCCAAGACAGCGAACCGTATGCTCCATTTTTTTTGAAACCAGCATTGATTTTTAAATCTCGGTGTAATATAGAAATTACACTTGAAAAATCGGCAGTAACTTGATTGACAATCCCTACAACACCATCGCTGGATATTACACCCATTTCTGTTTCAATTCCGTGTTTGAATCCTTGATCTATTATCAAGTAATTTCTCGCACGATTATAACTATTTTTGATTATTCTTGCACCCAAAACCTGAAAAGCGAAAGAATCAATAACCCTGACTTTGTCCGATTTTTCTGTAAAATCCATCAATTCTAGTGCCTTGAGTTTAATGTTTTCAGCAATTAGCTTTTTGTTATTGTTGGAAAGATCAAGATAACTAGAGACACTTTTTCCTGCCTTATTAAATTTACTTGAAAATGTTAGTGCAACACTACTAAAAATTGATTCGTGGTAAAAACTTCGTTGGTTTAAAAAAACAAGTGATATGATCAATAAACCCAAGTATAATAGAGTGTTTTTGTACTTAAGTAGGGCATTGATGAGCTGCCGCATAAGTCATTATTTGATCAAAATGGTTTTATATCGCTCTATATTTTTTAAGGTGATTCCAGTCCCTCTCACAACGGCTTGTAGCGGGTCTTCAGCGATATAGACAGGCAGATCAGTTTTTCTAGAAAGTCTGACATCCAGTCCTCTTAAAAGTGCTCCGCCTCCAGCAAGATAAATCCCCGTATTGTATATATCGGCTGCTAATTCTGGCGGGGTTTGAGATAACGCTTCCATGATGGCATCTTCAATTCTTATGATGGACTTGTCTAATGCTTTGGAGATTTCAGTGAAAGAAATCATGACTTGTTTGGGTTTACCAGAGACCAAGTCTCTTCCTTGAACAGACATATCCTCTGGAGGATTTTCAAGATCCTCGATGACGGAACCGATTAATATTTTTATTTTTTCGGCTGTGCGCTCTCCAACGTATAGGTTGTGCTTACTTCTCATATAGTTGACGATGTCATTGGTAAAAACATCACCAGCAATCTTGACAGATTTATCACACACAATTCCAGACAATGCGATTACTGCTATTTCAGTGGTTCCTCCTCCTATGTCAACAATCATGTTTCCTTTGGGCTGCATGATATCAATCCCAATTCCAATTGCAGCTGCCATGGGTTCGTGTATCAAATAGACTTCTTTTCCATTAACTCGCTCTGCAGATTCTTTTACTGCTCTCATTTCCACTTCTGTAATTCCCGAAGGAATACAAATTACCATTCTTAATGAAGGGGAAAAGAATCTTTTCTTGAGTGTGGGGATACTTTTAATCAAGGTATTGATCATTTGCTCAGAGGCATTAAAATCAGCAATGACACCATCTTTCAAAGGTCTAATTGTCTTGATGTTTTCATGCGTTTTTCCGTGCATCATACTGGCCTCATCACCTATGGCAATGATTTTGTTGGTTGTCCTGTCTATGGCCACTATTGAAGGACTGTCTACCACAACTTTATCATTGTGGATGATTAATGTATTTGCGGTACCTAAATCTATTGCGATTTCCTCGGTCAGCAGACCCATAGCTTTTTAATTTTATAAGCATTAAAGTTAAGAAAATTAATGCTTAAAATGACGCGTACCTGTAAAGACCATAGATAAATTATTTTCGTTGCAATAATCTATGGAAAGTTGGTCTTTGACAGATCCTCCTGGCTGAAGTATACTTTTGACCCCGGCCATGTGAGCGATCTCCACACAATCGGGGAATGGAAAAAAAGCATCACTTGCCATTACGGCACTGTTTAGGTCAAAATTGAAGTGTTTGGCTTTTTCAATGGCATGATTTAATGCGTCTACTCTCGAGGTTTGACCCGTTCCAGAGGCTAGTAGTTGACCATTTTTCGCCAAAACAATGGTATTTGATTTGGTGTGTTTACAAATTTTAGAGGCAAAAATCAAATCCTTAATCTCTTGCGAGTTTGGTTTGTTGAAAGTCACAAATTTGAGTTCTTCCGCAATATCTGTTTTTGAATCTCTGTCCTGAACTAGTATACCGTTGAGGCAGCTTCTAATGGTTGTGGAGGAGAGCGGGATATCTTTTTGAATTAGTAATATTCTGTTCTTTTTTCGTTTCAAAAGCTCTAAGGCGTTCTCCTGGTAATTGGGAGCGATTACCACTTCGCAAAACAGGCTATCGATTTCATTGGCCGTATCTAAGTCAATAGTTTTATTGGTAATCAATACTCCTCCAAAAGCGGATACAGGGTCCCCAGCAAGAGCATCAACGTATGCTTCTTTGAGGGTGGAGCGTGTAGCAAACCCACATGCATTATTGTGTTTGAGGATGGCAAAGCTGCAATTACCTTCATAAAATTCGAGCATGAGATTTACTGCTGCATCGATGTCCAAAAGGTTGTTATACGAAATTTCTTTCCCATGAACTTGCTCTAGAAGGTCGGATAATAGACCAAAAAATTGACCTTTTTGATGAGGATTTTCTCCATAACGGAGGGTTTTGGGATCCTTTACACTCAATTTTAGCACCTCCTCTTCTTGGTTGAAATAGTTAAAAATGGCTGCATCATAGTGGGAAGAGGTTTGGAAAGCTTTGACGGAATATCTTTTCCTTTGTTCTATATTGGGTGCACCATTAGATTCGGTAAGAATATCCATAAAATCATAGTAATCTTCTTTATCAGAAACGCAGAAAGTATCCATAAAATTTTTAGCGGCAGCTCTTATAAGTGCAATTCCTCCGATATCTATTTTTTCTACAATTTCTTGTTCACTCCCACCTGCGGCAACAGTATCTTCAAAAGGATATAAATCCACGATGACCAAATCGATCTGTGGTATTTCAAATTGCTCTAAAGCGGTTTGGTCATCCGAAATTTCTTGGCGGTTCAAAATTCCACCAAAAACCTTAGGATGTAGTGTTTTTACCCGACCCCCCAAAATTGAGGGATATCCAGTTAAATCCTCAACAGCGATAACATCGTAGCCCAAATCGCGAATAAATTTTTCTGTACCACCGGTGGAGTAGAGGGTAACCCCATATGAATTTAATTTATGAATGATGGGATCCAATCCTGTTTTGTCGAAAACAGAGATGAGAGCAGATAAAATTTGTTTTTTACTCATTTATTTTTTCTTATTCGATGAATATTTAATTGGGGAATTGATTTTTTTGATTTGACACAGATGCATTTTTTTAACTAATTTTACTTTAAACAAAACTATTTAATTTGACAAAAGTATTAAAAACATGATTGTAAAAACTTAATTTTTCCCTTATTTACAGGGTTTAATTAACCAAAAAAAGCCCACTTTTCAACAATGAAACAAAATATAAAAATTTCTGGGATGACTTGTGAAAGTTGTGTTACCTCTGTGACTGAAAAATTGATCGGACTGGATCAGGTAGAAGATCTCAAAATTGATTTGGCCAGCGGAAGTGTCGAGATGGAGGTCTTAAAAATACAAACGTTGAAAAACCTCTCAGAGGTATTATTTCCAAAATACATTCCTTCATTTGAATCGAAAAGTGATAATAGCTTTCCTATGACGGAGTCTACTTCAAAATTAAAACAACTCTATCCTCTTTTTTTAATTTTTGTTTACTTGGTTGTGGGCGCTGTACTTTTACAAAAAAACACCTTACGTATTACCAATTTTATGATTGATTTTATGGGTCTGTTTTTTGTGGTTTTCAGTTTTTTTAAATTTTTGGATTACAAGGGATTTCCCTCTGTATTTGCTCAATATGATCCATTGGCCAAAAGAAGTAATCTTTACGGTAATGCCTACCCTTTTATTGAGACCGTTTTAGGTTTGATGTTATTGATGCGCTGGCAGTTGAATTTTGCTTTCATTGCCACCATTATAATCTTATCTATCACCACCGTTGGTGTAGTTTATTCCCTTTTTGATAAAAATAGAATCGATTGTGCCTGTTTGGGAACTGCTTTGAAGTTACCCATGACCGAGGCAACGTTGATAGAAAATATACTCATGCTTGTTATGGCAGTGGCCATGTTACTTAATTGATTCTTATAAAATCCTTAGATTTATACTATGAATGTAAAGAATTTTAAAGCCGTTTTCTTTGCCTTGATTTTTTTAACTTCAAAAATCGGGGTGGCTTTGAATGTTCACTATTGTGGAGGATACATTGAGGGAATTGTTCTGGCCTGGAATGCCGTGGGTTGTGGAATGCCCTTGGAAAAATCCCAGGACTCACATCAGGGCTTTAACTTTACAAAAAAGCACTGCTGTCAGGATCAAACCATTTTTATCCAAAATAACGAACCTCAACAAAATATTGATCACGAAATTCAGCTTGAATATATTGGATTTTCATCAAACAAACCCTTCCAATTTAAAGCCTCTAAAACCATCTTTTTAAAGACGGTTTTTACCCAACCTAAACCTCGAGTTTCAAGGGAAAAAATCTTCATATTATATCAAAGCTTTATTTTTTACGGTTGATTCGAGTTTAAATACGCTTCTTCTTTAACATTGAATCTAACCCTAAAATCATGATAAAACACATATTTATTGTATGTATTTCGTGTGGCGTTGTCTTTTCACAAGACTCTCTAAATGGAATTGTACAATATCAAGAAAATAATAAAACATATCCCCTGACCGGAGCCAATGTTTTTTGGCAAAATACTACTATCGGAACGGTTACGGATGAGAAAGGTACTTTCCAGATGGAAAGAATACCTGAAACGGATTTATTAATTATAAGTTATGTCGGTTTTAAGACTGATACATTAAAAATAAAAACTCCTTTTATATCTTATAAAATGATCCAAAATCAGGATGATGAATTGGACGAGGTCACTCTCACTCAAGTTCAGAAAGCTTCTCAAAAGTCTTTCATCGAGACGCAAAACGTCCTAAAGGTTAGTAATGAAGAATTGCTAAAAGCGGCTTGTTGTAATCTTTCAGAAAGTTTTGAAACCAATCCGATTATAGATGTAAATTTTGCAGATGCACTTACTGGAACCAAACAAATCAAAATGTTGGGGCTTTCGAGCCCTTACTTATTGATTTCGGAAGAAAATATTCCCATAGTTCGCGGTGCCTCACAGGCCTATGGATTGACCTTTACACCGGGAACCTGGGTAGAAAGTATTCAAATCAGCAAAGGGGTAGGGTCAGTAACCAATGGGTTTGAAAGTATTGTAGGACAAATTAATACCGAATTGAAAAAGCCAAGCAACGATATTCCCTTTTTTCTCAATCTATTCAGCTCCATTAATGGCAGGTATGAAATGAATACGCATTTTAATAAAAAAGTCAGTGAAAAATGGAGTACAGGCCTGTATATTCACTGGAATAAAAGAAATCAAAAGTTCGACAACAACAATGATGGTTTTTTGGATCTTCCTGTTTCAAAACAAATCAATGTGATGAACCGTTGGCAACATACGGATATGGATAAGGGATGGGTCAGTTTTTTGAGTTGGAGGTATATGAAAGATGAAAAACTATCTGGAACTTTAAACTTTAACCCTGAAATAGATCGGGGAATAAAATATCGCTGGGGCAGTGAAATTAAAACAAAACGATTGGAATGCTCATATAAGTTGGGCTATGTTTTTCCTAAAAAGCCCTATCAAAGTTTTGGTTTTCAAACAGCCTATAGCAGTCACGATCAAGATTCTTATTATGGATTGCGAACTTATGACATCAGCCAAGATAGTTCTTACATGAATTTAATTTTCAACTCCATAATAGGCAGCACCCTAAATAAATTTAAAGTAGGTTTAAACTATAGTTTTGATGACTACGTTGAACAGGTTGATGGTGATATATTCGGTAGGACGGATCGAAATGTGGGCAGCTTTTTTGAGTTTAGCCATGACAACAATGATAACTTTAGTTTGATAACCGGTATCCGTTTGGATTTCCACAATAATTTAGGAAGGTTTTTTACCCCTAGGTTACATCTTAGATATGTACCCTTTGATAAATTTGTCATAAGGTTATCAGCGGGGAGTGGCAGAAAAGCAGCTAATATTTTTGCAGAAAATCAAACTCTTTTTGCGACTAATAGGTCTATAACTATCCAATCCTCTTTGGGTAAAATTTACGGACTTGATCCTGAAAAAGCGTGGAACTATGGATTGGGTCTTTCCAAATCGTTTTTCATCAGAAATTCCCACCAAATTAACCTATCTGCCGATTACTATATAACTAACTTTATCAACCAAGTGTTGGTGGACCTCGAAAAGCCGCGTGAAGTTTCTTTTTACAATTTAGAAGGGGAGAGTGCTGCAAAAAGTTTTCAAATAGAATTGGATTATTATTATCGAAACTTTTTTAATTTCAGAGCTGCATATAAAAATTACGACGTTAAAATGGACTACAAAAATGGCTTTTTAGAAAAGCCGTTATTGGCCAAGAATCGCTTTTTTGTCAATTTGGGTTGGGAAAGCAAAACCACTACAGGGGGAAAACAATGGCGATATGATCTCACCTATAATTATGTTGGGGCACAGCGATTGGTTCACAATCTCATCGATCGTCCTGGAGGTTTTTCACCTAATTATTCGTTGTGGAACACACAGTTGACTTATTTGTTCTCGAAAAAATTTGAAATTTATTTGGGTGGCGTAAACATAGGAAATTACAAACAGCTGTCTCCCATTATTGGATCTAAGGATCCTTTTGGAGCTGACTTTGATGCGGCTCAAGTTTATGCACCTATTTTTGGGGGAATGGTTTATTCTGGTTTACGAATTAAAATTTAATGATCAATTTGTATATAATGAAAAAAATCCTAATAATCTTATTTGTATTACCATTAGTAATGGTTTCTCAAGACAAAAAGAAAAAGAGTATAAAAGTACAATTTGTGGTTAACGGAAACTGTGAAATGTGTGAAAAGAGAATTGAAAAAGCAGCCTTATACTTAAAAGGGGTAAAGTTGGCCGACTGGGACATTCCCTCCAATCAAATTAGCTTAATATATGATCCTAGAAAAGTAGATTTGGAAAAAATTCATACTGTTATTGCAGCCCAAGGACATGACACCTCTGAGGTCAAAGCCAAGGAGAAATCTTATTATGACCTTCCCATCTGTTGCCAGTACGATAGGAAAGAATGATAAATAAAAAAACCTGCTTGAAAAGCAGGTTTTTATTACAGACAACAATAGAATAGATTACATCATTCCGGGCATTCCGCCGCCGCCGCCCATTGGAGGCATGGCTGGAGCGTCTTCTTTGATGTCGACTAAAGCACACTCTGTGGTTAGAATCATTCCTGCGACTGAAGCAGCATTTTCTAAAGCAACACGAGCAACTTTTTTGGGATCAATAATTCCTTCTTTTAGCATGTCCACAAAAGTGCCTTCTTTAGCGTTGAAACCGAAGTTTTCCTTACCCTCAAGTACCTTGGATACAACAACTGATCCCTCACCACCGGAGTTTTCGACTATGGTTCTCAACGGGGATTCGATTGCTTTGTTGATGATTTGAACACCTGTACCTTCGTCAGCATTGTCAGGTTTAAGTTTTGAAAGACTTTTTTGGGTACTCAATAGCGCAACACCACCACCGGCAACAATGCCTTCTTCTACAGCTGCTCTGGTGGCATGAAGTGCATCGTCTACACGGTCTTTCTTTTCTTTCATTTCAACTTCTGAGGGGGCTCCTACATAAAGAACTGCTACTCCTCCAGATAGTTTGGCTAAACGCTCTTGAAGTTTTTCTCTATCATAGTCAGAGGTTGTTGTCTCAATTTGTGATTTAATTTGATTAACCCTTCCTTGGATCATTTTACTTTCACCTGCACCATTAACTACCGTAGTATTATCTTTATCAATTGTTACTTTTTCAGCAGAGCCCAACATATCAATGGTGGTGTTTTCTAGTGTAAAACCTCTTTCCTCAGAAATCACCGTTCCACCCGTCAAGATGGCGATGTCTTCAAGCATTGCTTTTCTTCGATCACCAAAACCTGGAGCCTTGACAGCTGCGATTTTAAGTGCACCTCTTAGTTTATTTACAACCAATGTAGCCAATGCTTCAC
>CAJVZM010000003.1 GCA_913020475.1 uncultured Flavobacteriaceae bacterium | reverse complement strand
TTGATTGTGAAAAGCTTATTAATACTGCAAAACCAATTATAGCAAAGATTGAAATAGTAATGTCTTTAATGTTTTTCATAGCTTAATTTTTATTAAACATCTAAAATAGAAAAAAATAGATAATGGCAAAAGGTTATAAAACAGGTGGCAGAAAAACAGGTACACCAAACAAAAGAACAGCAATTACAGAAAATATAGAAGATATGGTATTACAGGAGTTCAACAAGATACCTGCCTATATAGAAAGTTTGAATAATAAAGAGAGGTTGGAGTTTATCATAAAGCTACTCCCCTATGCAGTTCCAAAGTACACTCACAAGACTATTAGTGATGAGACACCTGAATTACCAATCTTTGACCAAATACAAATAGTTACATCAGTAGATGAAAAAGAAAGACTAGAAAAAGTGGAAGCATATGAAAAAGAACACGGAGTAGAAATATTGTAAAGTTTTAGTATATTAAACTATCTAACTTCAAAAGATGTATAGTCATATCTCTAATTTCATTCTTCAATCAAAAACTACAAATCTAAAATCATCACAATACCCTAAAGAGTATCTTGATTTAGACGTTAAATTTTCATTTGGTATGGGTACTCCTGCAAAAATTTCTTGGGTAAGTATCCACAACAATGATATTAGAAATACAAAAGGCATAAACTGTGTGTATTTGTATTATAAAGAAGAAAATATATTGGTTTTAGCATATGGTATTATGGAAGCGTTTGTAGGCGGTGATACTTGGTCTAATGATGTTTCAGACAACAACCCAACTATTGCTGAATATTTTGAAACTAACTCCTTTAAAAAGCCTTATCGCTATGGAGATTCATATGTTTTCAAATCATACGAACCTAAAGTAGAAAATGGAACAGTTTCATTTATTAACCACAAGAATGGGAATACTATTTCAGGTGAGCAATTTGATAAAGACCTAAACCAATTGGTAGAGTATTATGGTAAGATTATAAATATTGAAATTAAAAATGAGGATTCATCATATAGTCAAGGTTTGTTCTATATGGAAAGTCAACTTGAAGATTTTATTATCAATAATTGGGAGAGTACAGAACTTGGCAAAAAGTATGACTTGATTTATGAAAATGGGGATTTAATAAGCAAGCAATATAGAACTGATATTGGCATTATTGATATTCTTGTAAAGGACAAAAAGAACAAAAATCACGTAGTTATAGAACTTAAAAGAAACCAAACAAGTGATGATACATTTGGTCAGCTAACAAGGTATATGGGATGGGTTAAAAGACATCTAAAAGATGATAATGTAAAAGGTATAATAATAGCAGGTAAGTATGATAAGAAACTTGACTATGCGTTAGAATATGCTCCTTTTGATACTGATGTATTTATTTATAATGTATCGTTCACATTAAACGAGTTTAAAAAATAACAAGAGAAGAAAAACACGTAGTAGAAATTCTTTTAATTCGTATATAATTCGTAAAGACATAAAAAAAGGCTCACTTTATTTTGTGAACCTTTGTGGGTGTTACTGGATTCGAACCGGTGACCTCTACCCTGTCAAGGTAGCGCTCTAAACCAACTGAGCTAAACACCCTTAAGGCTTTCAAGATTTTAACAATTGTATAGTGACCATTATAGTGACCATATTAATTGCTTGGGCAGACAAATATATAATTTTATTCTTTTCTAAGTTCCCATCTTAGCTTATAGAATTTAATCCATAAAGAGAGGTAAAGCTTCAGAGTAGTTAGGTGTTCCAGTCTCTCACCCTCAGGGTTTGGGACAGTTGGACACTCTTAGTATTAAATACAGTATAAGCTTCGAATTGCTTGTTAATTAAAAGTAATTAGTTTATGTTTGGTATTATTAACTATAAATTATTAAGATGAAAAAATTATTATTATTTGCATCAATCCTATTAGGAGGTTTTACATTTGGACAAGACATTCCTTTGGGTAAAAATATGTTTAAAGCTGACTTTACTGTTGATTCAGTAACTTTAGGAATAGACAGCAACCAAATGAATGTTTCTGGCGAAGCAGGAGAATATGGTCGTGTTTATCTATCCTATGTTTTTACAAATAAAATGGATACTAAAGATGCAGGAGAGTTTACTGGTTTGGCATGGACACAAGTAGGAGAAGATTTTGCAAGAGCTTCACTTCAAGGAATATGGAAAAGAAATGGAAAAATATTTGAGTTGTATACATTTGATAACGTTACAGACGGTAAAAAAACAGTTGCAAAAGGGGTTTTAGACCTAGTTAATAAAACACTAAAGTTTGACGCAAGTCAATTCGAATAAATTAAAAAAATAGACCCTCCCATGTGGAGGGTTTTTATTACAACTCAGGCATATCCTCCTCTTTAAGCTCTGGCAGTTATAAGCCTCTTAGATAAGTCAAACTAACGTTTATAGATGAATGCCCCTTCACTTTTTGCATTATTCGTAATCTCATACTGTAGTAAGATAAAAACTATTCTGTAAAATAATTTTTTTGGGTTGATAGTCAAAAGCATTTTACTTTAGTAAATTAATTCGTTACAATACATAATTTGGTTAATTTAATTGTTTGGTTTTTTATTATTTCATTAATTGGGTTTATATTTTTAACCTGACAAATTTTTTAATAGATTCAAAAGCAATAATTACATTTAGATTTAATGTAGTATGAAAATAAAAAATAAAATTTTAGCCCTAACTACCATACTCTCCTCTATCTTACTCTTTTTTATAATTCTATCCGAAGATGTAATTAAAGAACTAGACTCTTGTTTATGCACTGAAATTCTGAGTAATGATACTTTTATTATTAATAAAAATAAAATGCCATCAGTAAAGAATTGCATTGATAAATTCAAAGATTTTGAGAATGCTCACCTTAAGTGCATAAAATCTTTTAAATTCGATAATCATCAAATAAAAAAGGATTCTTTGAAATCTACATGAATTAGTTATTCGGTTTTTATATTTTAGATTATCCTAGTCCCCCAAATTGACTTTTGAACTAATATGATTAAAATAAACACGTGAAAGAAAAAATAAAGAAATTTAAATTTTTACTACTGTTAATTCCATTGGGTATTATTATTCGATTCATCGATCAGAAAGTAACCCAAGAAGGTTTTTTATCAACCAATGCTATTTCAGACCATTACCTGTTTATTGCAGGCTTGGTAATCATTGTAATTGGTTTATTAGTCGCCATCCTTTACTATGATAAACAATCCAATTCCTAAATAGTAATAATGCAGCATTTCAACACTGATGACATCCAAGGACTCTCAAAACTTTATCGTCTCAACCTAATCAATAGCATTACGGGCTACAAGTCTGCCAATATGATCGGAACAAAATCAAACTCTGGCGAGGAAAATGTCGCCATTTTTAGTTCCATCACTCACCTAGGAAGCAATCCTCCTTTGCTTCACTTTACCTTGCGTCCAAATACTGTTCCTCGCGACACCTACAAAAATATCAAAGAAAACTATTTCTTTACAGTAAACCACGTCTCATTGGGTCAAATTGACCAAGCCCACCACACCAGTGCTAAATACGATGAAAATATTTCTGAATTTGATCAAACTCAGTTGGAATCAGAATACAGATTGGATTGGCATGCTCCATTTGTAAAAGGTTCCCCTATTTGTTTGGGATGTCGGTATCTAAATGAATACGAAATCAAAGAAAACGGATGTGTGTTAATCATAGCTGCCATAGAACATGTTTTTGTTGAGGATCAACTTCTTCAAGCAGACGGTTGGGTCAAATTAGAATCTGGTGAAGTTGTAGCCATCAATGGCCTTGACGGATATGCACTGCCTCAATTACAAAAAAGGCTGGAATATGCAAGACCCAATGATATCATTAAAAAACCCTGAAGCCTTCGATGGATTTTATAAATGATAACATCATGAAATATGCGGAGGACCACTCCCAAGAGGAATCGAAATTGCTTAAAGAGCTCCAAAAAGAAACCCATCAGAAAGTATTGAAGCCAAGAATGATCAGTGGTCATTTACAAGGCAGATTTTTGAGTTTGATCTCCCAATTGATTCAACCTGAAAAAATACTGGAGGTAGGGACTTTTACTGGCTACGCTACGCTTTGTTTGGCCGAAGGTCTAAAAAAAAATGGAGCCATCCACACCATTGAAATTAATGAAGAACTACTTGATTTTCAAAGAAAATATTTTGACAAGAGTGATTTCAAAAAACAAATCTTCGGCCACCACGGTGACGCAAAAAAAATCATTCCAGAACTTGATTTCAATTTTGACTTGGTCTTTATTGATGCCGATAAGTCCAACTATTGTATCTATTTTGATCTGATCCTACCAAAATTAGTTAAGGGAGGAATTATCATTGTGGACAATGTTCTCTGGAGTGGAAAAGTACTCCATTCTAATCTCCCCGATAAGGACAGCGAAACTTTGGGATTAAAAAATTTTAATGATAAAGTAAATGCTGATAAAGCAGTAGAAACTTTGTTACTCCCCATCAGAGATGGCCTGATGATTTGTCGAAAAATCTAGAGGTCTCTTTTGATCGAATCGGTCAAATCATCAAAATCTTCCTTGACCTTATCCACTTGGTTTTTAAATTCTTTTCCCATGCCACCCACAGGATTTTTGGTATCAACAGATTTTTGAATTTCTGATTTAATTTCGTTGGTAGCATTCCTAACTTGATTTACGCCTTTGGCGAGTGATTTGGCAATAGAAGGAATCCTATCGGCTCCGAAAATAAGAAGCACGATAAAAAAAATAAAAACTATTTCAGCTCCACTTATGAAGAGACTCATTAAAACGAATTTGTACAAAGATAAAAATCCAAATATTTAAATCGGTAGTTAGTCAACTAATTCACAATCATTTTTCTAAACTTTTCTTGAATTTTTCAAAATCAGATAGGGTTTGATTCTTTGGCCAAGAATTGTTTTCTCTATTAATATCAGCAGTCATCTCATTTGGATCAACTTCTACCCTGACTAACTCTTTGTTGGTAGTAAAAATTTTACTGATTTTATCATCATTTTTTCTCCAAACTTCCGCGGGATAAGTTACTTGCTGTACACCGCCATCTGAAAAGTGATAATCTACCAAAACCGGCATAACCAAACCTCCAGGTTTATTAAAGGTGATTTGATAAATATTTTTAGGTAGATCTATTTTATTGTCCTTGTTGACACCATTTTGTAATTGAATGAATTTATTGACAACTTCGGAATGGGATGCTCCTGAACTATTTTTACTGTCATCAGTTGTTAATTCTGTGAGATATACCAAATCATAACGGTCAAGTATAGAAGGAAAATCTTCTAATATCTCTTTGGCCTTTCCATAAGGTTGATTGGTAAATTCAAGTTTTTTTACTCCCTCAACTCCAATATCCACATAGTCAGTTGTGTAGAACCAACCCCTCCAAAACCAATCTAAATCTACTGAGGATGCGTCTTCCATAGTTCTAAAAAAATCCTCTGGTGTAGGATGTTTGAACATCCACCTTTGAGCGTATGTTTTAAAAGCAAAGTCAAATAATTCAGGGCCCATTACAGTTTCTCTCAATATATTGAGAGCTGTGGCTGGCTTATCGTATGCATTGGGTCCTAATTGGTATACATTCTCAGGGTTAGACATAACGGGAGCAATTATACTTTGATCTCCACTCATATATCTAACAATTTGTGAGGGTTTTCCACTACTGGACGGGAACGACGGAAAACCATCGATTAAATAAGGATATTTTTTTCCAAATTCTTGTTCGGCCAAATATTGTACAAATGAATTGATTCCTTCATCCATCCATCCCCACTGCCGCTCATCTGAGTTGACAATCATAGGGAAAAAATTATGTCCTATTTCATGGATAATAACATAGATCATCCTGTATTTAACTGATAAGGAATAACTCCCATCCAAATCAGGTCTCCCAGGATTCCAACAAATCATTGGGTACTCCATCCCCTGATTTTTAGAATGAACGGAAACAGCCTTGGGATAGGGATAATCAAAGGTGTATTTTGAATAGGTTTTTAAAGCTTGAATAACTGCTTTGGTAGAAAACTCCTCCCATAGTGGATTGCCCTCCTTGGGATACATAGAAACTGCCATTATATTTTTACCTCCTATGGGAACAGCCATCATTTCCCAAATAAATTTTCGAGAACTAGCAAAGCCAAAATCTCTAACCTTAGAGGCTTTAAATTTCCAGGTTTTTTTCTTTTCAGAAAAACCTTTTTCATTCTCTTTTGCCTCAATCTTATTTACAATAAAAACTGGCTTTTCGGTTTCGGTTTGGGCAGCTTTATATCTCTTGTATTGCTCTCTTGAAAGAACCTCTTTTGGATTTTGAAGTACTCCAGTAGCATCTAATATATGATCTGCTGGAACAGTAATATTGACTTCATAATTACCAAAGTTTAGAGCAAACTCCCCATTGCCCCAGAATTGATGATTTTGCCACCCCTCCACCTCATTATAAACGGCCAGCCGCGGAAAAAATTGAGCAATTACATAAAGGCGATTATCATCTTCTGGGAAATACTCATATCCTGATCGGGCTCTATTTTCTACATGATTATTGATGTTATACCACCATTTTATTGAAAACTTAAATTGTTCTCCACTTTTCAAAGGCTGGGGTAAATCAACCCGCATCATAGTCATATTAATCGTGTACTCTAAGGGATTTCCCATTTCATCTTTGATGAAGGAAATATTAAAGCCTCCATCAAATTTTTCTTTGAGGTATTTGGTCGCAAAACGGTTGACCTCACTTTCAACAATAAGATCATTTATATTATTCATTGCCCCCTCACCTTCTGTGTTTTTTAATAGTGCTGGAGCGTTCTTTTTCCTTATATTCTGATCGAGTTGTAACCAGAGGTAGGGAAGTTCATCCGGGGAATTGTTAGTGTAGGTAATTTCTTCCTCTCCGTAAATCCTTTTATTCTTGTCATCCAATTCTATATCCATTATATAGTCAACCTGTTGTTGATAATAATCTTTACCTGGAGCCCCAGAAGCAGTCCTATAATTATTTGGTGTAGCCAACTCTTCCTTCAGTTGTTTAAATTTATTATTGTTGGTATGGCCTATTAGAGCTTTTGTATCGTCAACCAATTGTGCATTGGCAGGAAGCTGTAAAAATAAAAATGAAAAGAATAAAATATTAAGCTTTTTAGTGATCATAGTATTAATGGTTTAAACTTGGAAATCAAATGCAATTAATAAAAAATCTGTTAATTCTGTATAACAAAAAAATCTGATGGGAGTTCAAACTTGGATTTTGAGTAAACTGCCAAAAAACTTTTTCTTTTGGACCCGACTTTTAGATGAATAATATTTTTTTGATCTGGCAATAAATTGAAGAGCATGGTATTTTTCAGACTCAATTCTGAATTTGTTGGAACCCTTTTCAACTCCATATAAGCTAACATAAGATCATTTTTATAGACCTTACCCAAAAAATCAAAATCAATTACCTCCCCATCTGTCTTAAAAACAATATTTTTTTTAAAGTAATCCTCCACTAGACTGTCAATTTTCTTTTGAGAAATATTAGGAGCCAACTTAACACTTTCATTTCCCTGATGCTGAAGAGCTGCTTCAAAATCGTCCAGAAAGACTTGAGCAGTTATTTGAAATGTTTTTTCCTCTGGAACAAATTTTATCGAAGTCGTAGAAACGTAAAAGTTATGGCTAGACAGAGCTCCCATTATCCCCAAGAAAAATCCTAAAAATAAGTGGTTCATTTGGTGTTTAATTTATTACGATAAATCTGGCTTTCAGAAATCAAATAGTCAATTAATTGAAATTGCTGACCTGTTTTAAGTAACCTTTGAGATGGAAGATTTTCATCAATATACTCCAAAAAACCAATGACTTCGTCATTTCTCAAGGCGAGATCATTAATGAAAAATTCATCGTTAAAAACATAAGTCAGAATTTCACTGGGTTTTATTTTTAGTTTTTCCTCCTCAGTTTTCTTGCTGACCACTTTTGCGATCAATTTTGCTATGTTAATGATGTTAAGGCCATTTCTTAGTTGTCCTTGAGTGACGATGGTATTTTCCAATTCTGTGGATTTGTCTCTGTTGTAGTCATACCCTTTAAATTCTTCCTCCTTGAGGTCAAGAAACTTTTCGGTGTTTTCTGGAGTAACCACCACCTCCTCAAGTGCATTTATTTTTTCATTTACTGTGATTATCAATCTGTTTTTTTTTAAAATTTCAGGGGTTATTTTCACAGTTCTGATAAGGTATTGGACAGAAGAGAAAACTACATCATCCCCCAAAGCTACCGCAATCTCAAATCCACCCTCACCATCAGTAATGGTATTGAGTTGGGCGGTATTGTTAATCACATTAGCGGCTACTACATTGCGGTTTCGATAAATCAACTGTCCCTTGATCAGTTTTCTCTGTTGACCCAAAACTATTATGGGTATTAAAAAAAAAAGTAAGTATATTTTTTTCATCCTTTAAAGATAATAAGCTAATCAATTCAAAAGCTTAAAAATAGCGTTAAAATAGGTGTCAATGGATACACATTTTTTGGACTCCAATAAAATGATGTAAATTTAGATTGGTTCTGGGGCTAAAAATTTAAATTTACCATTCAGCAATAGAACCCTAAAAGATCTATAGTTTATTGATTATGAATCGACTAGAATTTTTCCATACGGGCTTAGCCATATTGGGTATGAGCCTTTTTGAAACTGATAATAGTATGAAAACCGACCCAAAATTACTTATTGGTAAGGGAAGTCCAAAGCTTGTAGGAAAAAATTACGCTTTACTTGCTGAGGCCGATAAAGCCTTTCAGGAAATGTCTGCAGCAGCTCAAAAGCAAGGTATTGTAATTAAAATGGTTTCCTCTTACCGCTCCTTTGAAAAACAAAAAAGTATTTGGAATAGGAAATTTTCAATGTTTAAAAGTCATGGTATGAGTGATCTAGATGCAGTGGCAAAAATCATTGAATACTCCACACTTCCCGGCACCTCACGCCATCATTGGGGCACAGATATTGACATCATTGACGCTGGGCCAGCGCAGGAGGGTGATTTTTTACTTGCTCAAAAATTTCACGGCAATGGACCCTACAATACTCTGAGAGAATGGATGGAAATCCATGCCCAAGATTATGATTTTCAATTGCCCTACACTAAAGACGAGAAAAGAAGTGGTTTTAAATATGAACCTTGGCATTATAGCTATGCTCCCATATCAATACCGATGTTAAGACAGTATCTCGATCTTGACCACAAAGAATTGATCTTCACCACTGACCTGATGGGTGGAGCCGTGTTGGATCATGGATTTTTGGAATCATACATAAAAAGCCATGTTCTGGGTATCAACCCCTCTTTGCTCTGACTTATCTAATAAATATTGGCGCTAAAGGAGATTCGGTATGTTTCTCACTGTAGGCATATCCACCATAATCAAATTTCAGAAGTGAATCGGCTGAAGGGTTTTCTTGATCAATTAAATAGCGCACCATCATCCCTCTGGCTCTCTTAGCATAAAAAGAAATCATTTTTAGGGTACCATTTTTGAAATCCATAAACTTAGGCGTCATTACCCTTGTATGGATTATTTTGGCATCTATGGCAGAAAAGTATTCGTTGCTGGCCAAATTCACAAACAATTCATTTTCCTCTAATTCATCATTAAGGAAGGTGGTTATTTTTTGCTTCCAAAAGTCATATAGATTTTTGTTTTTACCGACAGGGAATTTAGTTCCCATCTCCAGTCGATAGGGTTGAATCAAATCCAATGGTTTTAAAATACCATAGAGGCCTGATAGTATGCGGAGGCTTTCTTGAAGTGTCTTTATTTTTTCCATTGGAAGGGAATAAACATCTAATCCAAAATAAACATCTCCATCAAAAGTGTAAACTGCGGGCCGGGAATTGTCCTTATTAAAAGGAGTTTTGAAATTTTGATTTCTTTCCCAATTCAGATTTCCAAGTTTTTCAGAAATTTTCATCAATTGTGATAACTCACTCGGTTTTTTCTCTTTTAGCAATTCGTTGATGCGCTTGGCTTCAGCGAGAAAACAGGGATTTGAATCTTGTTCGGTAGGCAAATTTGGCTTGAAATTTAGGGATTTTGCTGGGGAAATAACCATTTTCATATTCAATTTTTTTTCAAATTTATAATGAATTCGCCTGAAAACCAATTCAAAAGAATTATATGGACTTATATAAGGATCAGATATGCTTATGTTGGGCGTAATTCCTCCATTTGTCAATAGTCGTTTCCATATCATGGGGTAAAGGAGCCTCAAAATCCATCCATTTTTTTTGGGAGGGGTGCTCAAACCCCAGAGTTTTTGCGTGAAGGGCTTGGCGGGGTAAGAGGGTAAAGCAATTTTGAACAAATTGTCTGTACTTGGTAAAAGTAGTTCCCTTAAGAATGTTATCCCCTCCATAACGGGCATCATTGAACAAAGTATGACCTATGTATTTCAAATGTGTACGAATTTGATGGGTTCTACCCGTTTCGAGTCGACATTCTATAAGAGTAACATAGCCCAATCTTTCGATTACACTGTAGTGGGTAATAGCCATTTTTCCTGAACTGGTATCAGGGAAAACAGTCATTTGTAGTCGGTTTTGAGGGTGCCTGCCAATATTACCCTCTATGGTTCCTTCATCTTCTTTAACATCTCCCCAAACCAAAGCGATATACTTTCTCGAAGAAGTCTTTTCTTGAAATTGTTTGGAAAGATTGGCCATAGAAAATTCGGTTTTGGCCACGACCAACAGCCCACTGGTATCTTTGTCAATTCGATGTACCAAACCAGGTCTATCACTTGAATTTAGAGGTAATTGTTCAAAATGATATAACAAACCGTTGATCAATGTTCCACTGTAATTTCCAAATCCAGGATGAACAACAATCCCTGCTTTTTTGTTGACAACAATCAAATCGTCGTCTTCATATTGAATATCCAAATCAATAGCTTCAGGGATCAATAAATTTTCATGGGGTGGATGGGAAAATAATACTTTGATATGATCACCCCCCTTGACCTTGTAATTGGACTTTACTGAAGCACCATTGACTTCAATGGCTCCAGATTTTGCGGCTTGTTGTATTTTATTTCGGGTTACATTTTCGATCCTATTCATCAAGAACTTATCAATACGCAAAGGCTGTTGGCCTGGATCAGCATGAAATGCACAATGTTCATATAAATGATCGTCGGTAATATCTGTTCCGACCATCAGTTTAGTTTCTTTTCCCATTACCCAATACCAAGTCTATTGCTGCAGTTTTTTGCAGTAATGTTCCCGCTTCAAGGGACTCGCCTTTGTAGCGCATTTCCAAAACCATATCCTTGCCTATATTGTCTCTGTAACTAATTTCACCTATAAAAAACCCAACGGAAAGCAAAGTGACCTCCGCACTTCTTCGGGTAATCTGAACCACATCTGGAACACTAATTCTCCTGTAGCCAGAGGGGTTTAAAGTGACATAAATCATACGGTTTTTCTTTACCATTTGTCCAGGACTTGGCTTATGCTCTATGACACTAAGAGGTGGCAAGTTTGGAGTAAATTTTGAAGAATCAATGATTTGATACCTAAGATTTTTATCCGCTGTGATTTGGGCTAAATTGATAAGGGAGATCCCTTTAAGATTGGGAACTTTTTGATGTTCGTCATGTAAGGTAATGTATTTTAAAAAGCTCAGCGTTAGATAAACAAACAATAAGCCCACCAAAAATGCAAGAGTAAACTGAACGAGCAACGTTTTACTAAAAAGAAACCTTAAAAAATTCATTTTATTATAACTTTTACAAAGATAATAAATCAATGCGCTTAAGGATTAATTTTAAATGCAATACCTTTGTTGAAAGCAATTTGATGACTAAAAAAGTAGTGGGAATCGCTATGGGAGGATATTCCTCTGAACGAGAAATCTCTCTTGAAAGCGGAAATACAGTATATAAAGTTGTGTCTCAAACCCATTGGGAGTGCTTTAAGATACTAGTCGATAAAAACTTTTTGACAGTGATCGATTCACGAGAAAACCACTACCCTATAAATCCAAAAAATTTCACATTTAAAAGGGATCATAAAACAGTTCATTTTGATGTGGTTTTCAATGCTGTTCACGGCACTCCTGGAGAAGATGGATTATTGGCTGAAATTTTAGAGCAACATCATATTCCCCATACTAGTTGTGATCAAAAAACAGCAGCACTGACTTTTAACAAACGAGATTGTCTGGAAAAGGTCAAAAAATGGGAAGTTCCGTTAGCAAAATCATTCACTTTTGACCAAGGAGACAATTTGGACGTCGAGACCATAGTCAATAAGGTTGGTCTGCCCTGCTTTGTCAAGCCAAATCGATCTGGAAGTAGTTATGGTATTGTAAAAGTTTATGAACAGAAAGACCTGAAGGAAGCCGTCGATACCGCACTAAAAGAAGATCATCAATTGATTATCGAAGCAGCATTGGTTGGAAAAGAGATCTCTGTTGGAGCTTATGTTTTAAATGGCGAGGTCGTGATTTTGCCCATAACTGAGATCATTTCCGAAAATGATTTTTTTGACTATGATGCAAAGTACAATGGAAAATCTAAAGAAATCACCCCAGCACGACTGGATCCAACCACCGAGGAAGAAGTCCATAAAAACGTAAAAAAACTATTTAAAAAATTTGGACTCCTAGGTGTATGTAGGAGTGAATTTATCATTGTAGAGGGTATTCCCCATTTGTTGGAGGTCAATACAATACCTGGTTTTACCCCCGCCAGTCTTATACCCCAACAACTCAGTGCCGCAGGAATTGAATTGGTGGACTTTTTTGAATCATTACTGGAAGAGGCTATGAAAAAAACCACTAATTTAGAAATATGAAACGTGCTGTTTTTCCTGGTTCCTTTGATCCCATTACTTTGGGTCACTTGGACATCATTCAACGGAGCACCCCTCTTTTTGATGAGATAATCATTGGGGTGGGTACCAATTCCGAAAAAAAATACATGTTTTCACTCGACAAGAGAATTGGTTTTGTTAAAGATACTTTTGCTGAGTACAAAAGTATTTCGGTAACCAAATATAAGGGCTTAACCATCGAATTTTGTAAAAAAGTACAAGCTGATTTTATCATCAGAGGTTTGAGAAACCCCGCAGATTTTGAATTTGAAAAGACCATTGCCCACACCAACAAAAAGTTGTCTGGCATAGAAACAGTTTTTCTACTAACAACAGCAAAAACTTCCTTTATCAGAAGCAGTGTAGTCAGGGAGATAATTTCTAATCATGGTGATTACACCCAATTAGTTCCAGCCTCTGTAAAGGAATAATTTAGATCAAATCAACTTCTTCTAAAAGAATTTTGATATTTTGGTAAGCATTTTCCATCAAATCGGGAATTTCTTCTTTGTTTTTCCATTCGGCCTTTACTATACCCTCATCAAATTGAGGTTCCAAATTACCATTATAGGTTGTGGTCATTAAATACCAATAGGTTTTTTTTAATTTATACTTACCATTTCTTGAAAAAAGATGAAAGGTATGGTTGAGATTCTTTTTGACGATCAAATCCTTTACTCCTGTTTCTTCCATGACCTCTCTAACTGCCGCATCAATTAAAATTTCTTTTTTCTCAACCTTGCCCTTTGGTAAGTCCCATTTATCATTTCTAAAGATAAATAAAAACCTACCGCTTTGATGCTCTACAAGACCACCGGCAGCCTCGACGAATGAAAATATTTTTAAAAGCTTTTTCCATAGCTTGTCCTGATTGGCATTATATAAATAAATACCCTTAGTTTTTTTGGATTTTAAAGCAGAAATGATCTGTTCTTGATTAGTATATTTAATATAGAAAAAAGGAGTTTCATCATCATGATCAACTATTTTTGTAGTAAGTAAAACAAATTTTCTATTGAAAAAAACTTTATACATTTGTTTATGATTTATGATCAAGAGACAGCAATTAAGACCGCAAAATCCCTATTGCAAATTAATGCAATAAAATTGAATCCTAAAAATCCCTTTACTTGGTCCAGTGGTTTAAAGTCCCCCATTTACTGTGATAATAGGATCGCACTTTCTCATCCACAAACAAGAAGTTTTTTGGCACAAAAAATAGCCGAACAAGCTCAAAAAATTTACGGTAAGGGATATGTAGTGGCGGGAGTGGCCACTGGAGCAATTGGAATCGGGGTGTTGGTCGCTGACATCTTAAACGCACCTTTTATCTACGTCAGACCAGAACCTAAATCACACGGAAGACAAAATCAGATTGAAGGTCAGGTGTCTGCTTATCAAAAGGTACTGGTGGTAGAAGATTTAATCTCTTCGGGAAAAAGTAGTCTAAATGCAGTAAAAGCCCTAAAAAAAGAGGGAATTGAGGTCTTGGGCATGTTGGGGCTATTTGATTATGGATTTGATCTAGCTATAGACAATTTCAAAGCTGAGAATATCCAACTTCACACTCTGAGCGATTATGATCATTTGATCATTGAAGCGGAAAAATCCAGTTATATTAAAGTTCATCAATTATCAGTGCTTAAATCTTGGAGACGCTCCCCTTCTGAATGGCAACCTGCTTAAAATATTATTTCAACACCACCGTGGGGATAGTTTAGGACTTGTCCTGAAGGTTTTTGAATGCTCAACAATCCTTCATCGGTAATGCCTTTAATGACGCCCTGGAATTTTTCTTTTTGGTCTATAAAAGTTGATGTTTTTCCTTTTTGAAAAAGCATGGATTCGTATTCCGATTTTAGTGATGCCGAACTGTCTGTAGAGAGCCGTTTGATATAAATCTCCAAAAATGTTAAAATACGATTGAGTACATCGCCGATTTTTAGCTCAACTCCTGTTTTTAGAAAAATAGAACTCGCCTTTGGAAGCCCATCAAAACTGGCTTGATTGATGTTTATACCAATACCAATAATTGATCCATTAATACGGTTTCCTTTAATTATATTTTCAATCAAAACCCCTCCAATTTTATTATTCCCTGACAAAATGTCGTTGGGCCATTTTAACATAAAATCAATATTTGCAATCTCTAACAATGCCTTTGTCACCCCCAAAGTAACGACATAATTAATGATAAAAGCTTTCTCCACTGTCAACTCAGGAAAAAGCTTAAACAGGCTGAATGTTAGGTTTTTCATGGGTTCGGTATGCCAACGGTTACCCCTTTGCCCTTTTCCTCGGGTTTGATTTCTCACCCAAACCACGTCTCCGTCTGAGCAATCCCCCTTCAAATATTTGTTTTTTAACCAGTCGTTTGAAGAGGCTGTGGCATCAAGTTTGATTATGTTGAAATAGCTCACGGTTTAGAACGCTATGAATATAAAATGTAATAAATTTGTGTAAAACTAAAATTTTTTAATGTCAAAACCGAAGTCCACTGAAGATTCTCTTATTTCAAATATTATTTCGGGCATTGATAATGTGAAGGGGCTAGAAGTAAGTCTTTTGGATTTAAGGGACATTGAAAATACAGTTTGCAGCTATTTTGTGGTATGTACTGGAAGTTCGAATACCCACGTCAACGCCATCGTTGGCTCCATCCAAAAAACTGTAAGTAAAGAGCTGAAAGAGAAGCCTTTCCATACCGAAGGGAATGACAACGCTGAGTGGGTTTTGATTGATTATATCAATGTAGTGGTCCACGTTTTTCAGAGACAAACAAGAGAATACTATAATATTGAAGAACTTTGGGGAGATGCTAAAGCAACAAAAATCGCATCTAATTATTAATTGAAAATGAAAGAAGGAGACAAAAATAATAATAATAAGTCAAGGTTTAGCCCTTATTGGGTATATGCCATTATCATCACCATACTTCTTGGAATGAGTATGTTTGGAGGTGATGGCAGCTGGCAATCGATTAACAAAACTAATATTTCGGATTTTGAACGCTATCTCCAGGAGGGCGACATTGAACAAGTGATTGTGGTCAATCAAAAATTTGCTAAAGTTACCCTAAATAACTACGGTTTAGAGAAAAGCGTTCACAAGAGTGTGAAATCCAAGAACATCTTGGGTCAGGAAAACACCGGTGGTCCACACTACGAATTTGAGGTGGGGAACCTGGAGCTTTTCCAACGAAAACTGGAACAAGCTGAAGACAAAGGGATAAAATTCCGCTATGAGTTTATGACCGTTGAAAATCGTTGGTTAGATGTAATTCTTGGTTTTCTTCCTATAATAATTATCATCGGAGTATGGATTTTCCTCATGCGACGGATGTCTGGCGGTGGAGCTGGAGGGCCTGGAGGTCAAATTTTTAATATTGGCAAATCCAAAGCAAAACTTTTTGATCAAAATACCGAGGTCAAAACTACCTTCAAAGATGTCGCCGGTTTGGAGGGTGCCAAAGAAGAAATCCAGGAGATCGTTGATTTCCTAAAAAACCCCAAAAAATATACAGTATTAGGGGGAAAGATACCCAAAGGTGCCCTTTTGGTCGGTTCTCCTGGTACTGGTAAAACATTATTGGCCAAGGCGGTAGCTGGAGAGGCTAAAGTTCCTTTTTTCTCCTTATCAGGTTCGGACTTTGTAGAAATGTTTGTGGGAGTAGGTGCGTCGAGGGTTAGAGATTTATTCAAGCAAGCCAAAGACAAATCACCCTCTATAATTTTTATAGACGAAATTGATGCCATTGGCCGTGCAAGAGGAAAAAATAATTTTACTGGTTCCAACGATGAACGAGAAAATACGCTTAACCAGTTGTTGACTGAGATGGACGGATTTGGCACCAATACCAACGTAATTGTGCTTGCAGCAACCAATCGTGCAGACGTTTTGGATAAAGCTCTAATGCGTGCGGGCCGATTCGACCGACAGATATACGTTGATCTTCCCGACCTGAATGAAAGGAGGGAAATTTTCAATGTTCACCTCAAACCCTTAAAAAGTATCAAAAGTTTAGATGTAGAGTTTTTGGCTAAACAGACTCCAGGTTTTTCGGGTGCTGACATTGCAAATGTTTGTAATGAAGCCGCATTGATTGCTGCAAGAAAAAACAGAAAGTCAGTAGGTAAACAAGATTTCCTAGATGCCGTAGACCGTATTGTGGGGGGACTGGAAAAGAAAAATAAGATTGTGACTTCAGAAGAAAAGAAAACCATCGCATTTCACGAAGCAGGTCATGCCATTGTCAGTTGGTTGCTAGAGCATGCTGCTCCCCTAGTCAAAGTAACAATCGTTCCCAGAGGTCAATCCCTCGGTGCCGCTTGGTACTTGCCCGAAGAGCGAATGATAGTAAGAACAGAACAAATGTTGGATGAAATGTGTGCAGCACTGGGAGGAAGAGCCGCTGAAAAAATCATGTTCAATAAAATTTCTACCGGTGCACTAAGTGATCTGGAAAAAGTAACTCGCCAAGCAAGGGCAATGGTGTCTGTGTACGGTCTGAATGATACCTTAGGTAACATTACGTATTACGACTCCACTGGTCAGATGGAAAATAGTTTCACCAAACCTTATTCCGAAAAAACAGCACAGGTCATCGATAAGGAAATTTCTGATATCATAGAATTACAGTACAAAAGGGCTTGTAATCTTTTGAAAAAAAATAAAAACAAGCTTATGCAACTTGCCGAAAGGCTGTTAGAGAAAGAGGTGATTTTCAAAGATGACCTATTCAACATCCTTGGAGAGCGACCCTTTGATACAAAACCCGATAATAAAGAAGATGGTAAAGATGGGGTGAAGGTAGCGGTCAAATAATATATTATTGTGGGGCTCTGGAATAAACTGTTCGGTAGAAAAAAAAACATCCCAGGTCAAGAGGCCAGCAGTCCCTACCTCCCTGAAAAGAAAAATGATATCGATATTATTTTTGCAGAAAAATTCACTCAAAAAGGAGGTAAATTCATCTATAGCGAGGATATTAAATCCACCGAAAAATTTTTCAAACTCATACTGGAGGAAAATTTCTGGTCTGTTCAAGACGTATTATGTTTTGATCCCCAGCTGATTCAGAAGTTTGAGCTGGAACCCTTGCCGAATTCCGTTGATCCCCAAAATTTCAAAGCTCTGCTCATCGGTTGTGAGTATTTGATTGCCAACAAGGGTACTTTGCTTATTTGTCACCACCAACTCAAAGATTTTAAACTCGAGGCCTTACCAGATTTCTTTATAGTTTATTCAGGTTTGGACAACTTTGTGAATGATGTGAGCGAAGGGATGACCAAACTCAAAAACAAATATTCCGATCAACTGCCGACTAACATCACCACATTGAATGTAAAAAACTCTAAAGACGAAAATGACTTTTTATCATACGGGAATAGTGCGAAAAATCTATATTTAGTTCTTCAATAGCATTGAATTTATGAAGGAATTTTACATCAGAGGGATTTCAGGGCTGTTTTATGTTGGATTGATACTGGGATCTGTTTATTATGATGGACTGATTTTTACTTTGGTCATACTGACCTTTTCAGTCCTTGCAATGGTTGAATTTCAGCGATTGGTGAATCACAAAAGTTATATGCCTATTGCATTGTTAATCCTCTTGGTTTACAATTTCTACCAATCAAAAATCAATACACCCGAATTATTCTACCCGCTGTTGAGTGTTCTTATAGCTCATGTTTTTTTGATCTATTGGCTTTACAGCAATAAAGCCATAGAATTAGGTTATCTATCCAGAACACTTCTTACCGTATTCTACTTGGGATTGGGATGCTTTTTTATAATTGCTTTAGTCGGAAATGCCGACCAATACCAACCCAAAAATATTTTATTGTTTTTTATGCTAATATGGATCAACAATACATTCGCCTACTTGGTTGGAAAAAAGCTGGGTAAAAATCCACTTTTCTCACGTGTATCTCCCAAAAAAACTTGGGAAGGTTTTGTTGGAGGGCTTGTTTTTAATATTATATCAGTTTTTATTTTTCAATATTTTTATACCAATCAATCCATAATACACTACCTCGTCACTGCTTTCGTCACAGGTGTATTGGCGACTTTAGGTGATTTAATTCAGTCCCAATTCAAACGACACGCAAAAGTTAAAGATAGCGGGTCGTTGATTCCAGGACACGGAGGATTTTTTGATCGAATGGATAGTGCTATTTTTGTTGCCCCTTGGTTTTACTTACTACTAAATTTTAAGGAATATGTTTCATAAAG
This sequence comes from uncultured Flavobacteriaceae bacterium, assembly GCA_913020475.1. Lineage (GTDB taxonomy): Bacteria > Bacteroidota > Bacteroidia > Flavobacteriales > Flavobacteriaceae > UBA8316. The sequence goes on along the minus strand of CAJVZM010000003.1, from coordinate 26,602 downwards.
AAGGTTTTAAAATTATTATTTACACTTTTTTGATTTGTGCGCTCTTCGCCATACTGGCCGAATACCGAATTGATACTTTTTGGCTTAGAAAAGCAGTCCAATTACTAAGTGTCATAATTTTGTTATTAGTGCTTCAATTTTTTAGAAATCCCAAGAGAAGTACCTTTCCCAACGAAAGCCATATCATTTCACCTGTGGATGGAAAAGTGGTTGTAATCGAAGAAGTTTTTGAAAAGGAATATTTTAAAGACAAGCGATTACAAGTGTCTATTTTTATGTCTCCTTTCAATGTTCATGTCACACGCTATGCCATGAGCGGATCGGTTGTTTTTAGCAAATACCACCCTGGAAAATACCTGGTGGCTTGGCATCCGAAATCCTCTGAATTAAACGAAAGAACTACCGTGGTGTTGGAAAACAAAACTCTAGGACAAATCCTATACCGCCAAATTGCTGGAGCATTGGCGCGCCGGATTGTAAACTACGCAAAAGTAGGAGACGAGGTAATTCAAGGCGAGGATGCCGGATTTATAAAATTTGGTTCCAGAGTAGATTTGTTTTTACCATTAGGCACCAAGATCAATATTGAAAAAAATCAAGTCGTAAAGGGTGGTCAGGATTGTATTGCCGAAGTCTAAACTAAAGTTGGTTCAAGCTTTTTTCCAATAGAGAAATTTTCTCATGAGCATCAGCAGCTTTTTTACGCTCAAATTCGATGACCTTTTCGGGGGCGTTAGATACAAAACGTTCGTTGGATAGTTTTTTCTCAACTGATTTTAGAAAACCTTTTGCGTATTCCAATTCTTGGGTCAGCTTTTTGCGCTCCTCCTCTGGATCAATGGATTGATTCAGGGGTATAAAAAACTCAGATTGGCCCACTCTAATAGAGCCCAGGGCTTGGCTTTCGTCTTGGACTTTGGATTCAATGGATTCTATCTGTGCCAGTTTACGAATAACTTCGGGATAAGGTTGTTGTGCCTCGGAAATCAAAATCAATGGCTCTTTGAATCCGATGTTTTTTTCTTTTCTAAAATTTCTTATCCCAGCCACAATTTGTTTGACCATTTCAAAATCATCAATACAGTTTTGATCTATGGGTTGGGCCTTGGGCCAATCGGAAATAACCAGTGCCTCATTGGTGTTTCGTTTATCGATTTGGTGCCAAAGTTCTTCGGAGATAAAAGGCATAAAGGGGTGCAGCAGCCTGAGGTTGTCTTCAAACAAAACTTTTACTTTCTCAAGAGTAGCACTGTCTATAGAATCTCCGTAGCTGGGTTTGACCATTTCCAAAAACCAGGAGCAAAAATTATCCCAAATTAGTTTATACAAACTCATCAAAGCATCGGAGATTCTGTACTTACTGAAGTGATCATCGATAAGACTGAGGGTTTGTTGAAATAGGTTTTTGTACCACTGAATGGCTGCCTGGTTCACGGCAGGAGTTTCTTGGGTTGGATTTACCTCCCATCCTTCCAGCAAACGATAGGCATTCCAAATTTTGTTGGCAAAGTTTTTGCCCTGCTGACAAAGGCTTTCGTCAAACAATAGGTCATTTCCAGCGGCAGAGCTCAGCATCAAACCTACCCTAACGGCATCGGCGCCATATTCCTCTATCAAGGCCAGCGTGTCGGGGGAGTTGCCCAATTGTTTAGACATTTTTTTGCCTTTTTTATCTCGAACCAATCCGGTCAAATAAACATTTGAAAAAGGTTTTTCCTCACGTAACTCATATCCGGACATGATCATCCGAGCCACCCAAAAGAATAAAATATCGGGGCCAGTGACCAAATCCTGAGTGGGATAGTAATAATTGATCTCCGGATTATCTGGTTCCAGTACTCCGTTAAAAACCGATATAGGCCACAACCAGGAAGAGAACCAAGTATCCAAAACATCTTCGTCTTGACGTAAATCGGAGGCTTGGAGCTGGTCATCGCCAGAATTGGCCTTAGCCAAATCAAGAGCTGTCGCTTTATCTTTAGCCACTACAAAATGGGAATTGCCCTTTCCGTAAAAGTAGGCTGGGATTTGCTGTCCCCACCATAACTGTCGGGAAATGTTCCAATCTCGAATATTTTCCATCCAATGGCTGTAGGTGTTTTTAAACTTTTCAGGTACTAGCTTCACCTCCTTGCTTTCCAAAACTGCTTCAATGGCAGGCTTTGCCAGACCTTCCATCTTAAGGAACCACTGATCCGAAAGTCGAGGTTCTATGACCGCTTTGGTACGTTCTGATGTCCCCACTTTGTGGCGGTGGTTTTCTTTTTTGACCAATTGACCAATTCCCTCCAGGGCTTTGACTATTTTTTTTCGCGCTACAAAACGATCCATGCCTTCAAATTCCAAACCGTGATGGTTTAGGGTGGCATCATCATTAAAAATATCTATGGCCCCCAATTGGTGTTTTTCAGCTAGAGCGTTGTCATTGATATCGTGCGCTGGAGTCACTTTAAGACAACCCGTTCCAAATTCTATGTCCACATATTCGTCCTCGATGATGGGGATTTTTCGGTTGGCGATGGGAACAATTAATTGTTTTCCTTTAAGGTGGGTAAAACGCTCATCATCGGGATGAATACAAACGGCAGTATCTCCCAAAAGGGTTTCGGGTCGTGTGGTTGCAATTATCACTTTTTCTTCACTGTCCACAACATCATAGGCAATATGGTAGAGTTGGCCATCTCGCTCTTCATAAATCACCTCCTCATCGGAGAGGGTGGTTTTGGCTTTGGGATCCCAATTAACCATTCTGTAACCCCTGTAGATCAAGCCTTTATTGTAGAGCTTTACAAAAGTGTCAATAACTGAAGCCGACATGTCCACATCTAGTGTAAATTTGGTGCGACTCCAATCACAGGAACACCCTAATTTTTTCAGCTGCTCAAGGATGACCCCTCCGTACTTATGGGTCCAATCCCAAGCGTGATTTAAAAAATCTTGACGGCTGAGCGTCGATTTTTCGATGCCTTGTTTTTTGAGGCTAGCCACCACCTTGGCCTCTGTGGCGATAGAGGCATGATCAGTCCCAGGAACCCAACAGGCATTATAGCCTTGCATTCTGGAACGGCGGATGATGATGTCTTGTAGCGTGTTGTTCAACATATGCCCCATATGTAACACACCAGTAACATTGGGTGGAGGAATCACTATGGTGTAGGGCTCCCTATCGTCTGGAGTAGAAGAAAAAAAATCTTTTTCCATCCAATATGAATACCATTTATCTTCAACAATTTGCGAAATAAACTTAGATGGAATCTGCATGAAATGTAGTAAGCCTTTAGAATGCTCGACAAAAGTAATCACACTTTTGGGATTATAAAAACTCTGTCGGTTTTGGTTTTCTTTTTAAAGTTGTAAATTTATATAATAGAATTTATAAGAATGAAAAAAGCTATCCTTTTTATTTTATTGATTTTTACCCCGCTAATGTTGTGTGCTCAAGCTTCTGGTCCCATGATAAGTTTTGACATGGATACCATCGATTACGGTGAAGTTGCCAAAGGCAGCGAAGGTATAAGGACATTTATTTTTGAAAATACAGGAGATGCTCCTCTAATGATTGAGGGTGTTAGATCCAGTTGCGGATGCACCATTCCAAAAAAACCAGAGGGACCTATAGCCCCTGGAGAAAAAGGGGAAATTACGGTAAGGTATGACACTAATCGAATTGGGGTTTTCAGAAAAACGATCACCGTAAACACTAATGTTACTTCTGCTAGCATCATAGCATTAAAGATTAAAGGCAACATATTGGATAATTGATTTGTTTTAATCCCATTATCAATTAAATTTCGGCCCTTAATTGAGAATCAGAGCTTTTTTTTTGAATATTTGCACTCATAAATTATAAGATGCCAAAAATTTCTAAAAAAGGTCGAGAATTGCCCTCGTCTCCTATCCGGAAACTTGTGTTTCACTCAGATAAAGCCAAAACTCGCGGAGTAGAAGTTTTGCATCTCAATATTGGACAACCCGACATTGAAGCTCCTAAAGAGGCGATGGAGATTGTACGTAAACAATCGCTTAAGCTCCTGCCGTATGGTTCCTCTCAAGGCTCCCTATCTTACCGAACTCAGCTCTGTAATTACTATGAGCAACATGGCATATCCATTGAATCCGATGATATCATTGTAACCACGGGAGCGAGTGAGGCATTGTCATTTACTCTCAACGTGATTTGCGATGCTGGAGATGAAATCATCATTCCTGAACCTTTTTATGCCAACTATAACGGATTTGCAGCGGCTTGTAGTGTGGAAGTCATTCCAGTGGTTTCGTACTTTGAAAATCAATTCGAATTACCCCCCATAGCCCAATTAGAAGAAAAAATCAGTGAAAAGACCCGAGCTATACTGATTTGCAACCCTAGTAATCCAACTGGTTACCTTTATAGTGAGGCAGAAATCAAGGCCTTGATTGATCTGGCCTTAGCACACGACATTTTTATAATTGTAGATGAGGTGTATAGAGAATTTATATATACTGAACAGTCCCATTATTCAGTTTTAAAGTCGGAAAAAGGTAGTGAACATGCCGTGATGATTGATTCGGTATCCAAGCGTTATAGTTTATGTGGTGCAAGGGTGGGCTGTATGATTTCTAAAAACAGAGCATTGATGGCCACTGCGCTTAAATTTGCACACCTTCGATTATCTCCACCAGCTCTGGCACTCATGGCGAGTGAAGCGGCTGTTTCATCACCCTCATCCTATTTAAATGATATCAAAAAAGAATACGAAAAAAGGAAAAACATCACCCTTGCTGCACTGGAAAAAATAGAGGGTGTGGAAGTTTCCAACCCCATGGGAGCATTTTATTGTATTGTTAAACTCCCCGTCAATAATGCCGAAGATTTTTCTAAATTTTTGCTTACCGATTTTGAAGATCAGGGGCAAACCATAATGCTGGCTCCAGCTGCAGGCTTTTACTCCTCACCCGAATTAGGAAAAGATCAAGTCCGATTGGCATTTGTATTGGACAGCAAAAAACTCCAACGCGCCGCCGAAATTTTGGAAAAAGCCTTGACTGCCTATCGTAATTCCTAGGCATTTTTCTATCTTTCCCTATGGTTTTGAATTTCCAAAAAGACATTTCCCTATGTGCCTACAACACATTTGGCATTGACGTTAAGTCAAAAAAATTCATCAGCATTCAATCCACTGATGTATTAAAGGCAGTTTTAAGCGAAAATCAAGATAGCCAACTTTTAGTTTTGGGTGGAGGAAGTAACCTATTGCTCACTCAAGATTTTGATGGACTTACCCTAAGAATTGAAAGCCGTGGAATAGAAATCCTTCATGAGGATGAGTACAAGGCTAAAATCAAAGTCGCTGCGGGGGAAAACTGGCATGATTTTGTTTTGTGGTGTTTAGAAAAAGATTTTGGGGGTGTTGAAAATTTAGCCTTGATCCCAGGCAGTGTGGGAGCGGCTCCTATCCAAAATATAGGAGCCTATGGGGTGGAGCTTAGCCAAGTTTTTGAAAGTTGCGAGGCCGTGTCTCGGGAGACCGGCGAGATCAAAACTTTTAACAAGGCCGAATGTGAATTTGGGTACAGAAATTCCATTTTTAAAAATGCACTCAAAGGAAAATACATAATTACTTCAGCTCAGTTTAATCTGACAAAGGCACCACACCAAATCAATACCTCCTACCAAGGTTTGTTCGAAAAAATCAAGTCCAAGTCTCCCAGTATTCAAATGATCGCACAAGCGGTGATCAAAATCCGGTCGTCCAAATTGCCCGATCCCCGTCAAATTGGAAATTGTGGTAGTTTTTTTAAAAATCCAGTGGTTGACTCAGAGAAATTTGCGGCACTGCAAAAACAATATGCCAACCTACCTCACTATCCCGATCGAGAGGGAAAAGTCAAAATTCCAGCTGCTTGGTTGATCGACCACTTGGGCTTCAAAGGCTATCGTAAGAATGATGCAGGTGTCCACCAAAAGCAAGCCTTAGTTTTGGTCAACTACGGTAAGGCCTCCGGGACTGAAATCAAAAAACTAGCCCAACAGATCAGAAACAAGGTTTTGGAAAACTTTGCAATTGACTTGGAATTTGAGGTCAATATACTTTAAGTACTATTCCCTGTTTTTGGAATCAATAATGATTGTTACTGGCCCATCGTTGGTCAGGCTGACTTTCATATCTGCACCGAAAATACCCTTGGCTATTTTTTTTCCCAATTTTTGCACTGACATACTTACAAACTGTTCATACAACTTAAGAGCTGTTTCATGGCGTGCAGCGCGAATGAAGGAGGGTCGGTTACCCTTTTTGGTCGCAGCGATCAAAGTAAACTGACTAATGACCATCAATTCCCCCTGCACATCGAGGACCGAACAGTTCATCACTTGGTTTTTATCATTAAAAATCCTCAAATTGAGAAGTTTATTCACCATCCACTCTGTATCAGAGTAATTATCATCGTTTTCAATTCCCAACAACACCAATAGTCCTTTTTCAATGGCTCCTACAGTTTTTCCTTCCACTTTCACTTCTGCTTGACTGACCCTCTGAATGACAATTCTCATAACTTACCGGTATAAAGCATCGTCATCTAATAATTGTAGATAAGATTTGTATCGGCTTTGGGCGATTTCGCCTGCCTCCAATGCTACTTTGACTGCGCATTGAGGTTCAGTTGTGTGTAAGCAGTTATTAAATTTACACTGCGATCTCAAAACAGAAAATTCTCTAAAATAACCCGACAATTCTTCCTTTTGGATGTCCACTACTCCAAAACCTTTGATCCCAGGAGTATCGATGATTTTGGCTCCTCCCTCCAGGTCAAACATTTCGGCAAAAGTAGTGGTGTGCTGTCCCTGTTCGTGTTGGGTAGAAACATTGGCGGTTTTCAAATCCAGCCCAGGCGAAAGACTGTTCAATAAAGTGGATTTTCCCACCCCGCTGTGACCAGAAAATACACTCACCTTTTTAGCCATGGTTTTTTTAATCTCGCCCAAGCTATTATCCTCTTTCGCCACAACTTCGTAACAGTCGTAACCTATTTTTTCATAGACGCCCTTAAGGGATCGCATATCCTTTAATTCTTGGGCAGTATAGAGATCAATTTTATTGAATACCAATATCGTTTTGATTTCATAGGCTTTGGCGGTGACCAAAAAACGATCAATAAATGCTGGGAAAGTAGTTGGTGTTTTGAAGGTAATCATCAAAAAAACTTGATCAATATTGGAGGCAATAATGTGAATTTGTTTGGAAAGGTTAACCGATTTTCTAACAATGTAGTTCTGACGGGATTCTATTTCGGTGATCACTCCCGTTTTTTTCACTCCGTCTGATTCCCTATCAAACCAGACCCTGTCCCCTACAGCAATGGGATTAGTACTTTTGATCCCTTTAATTCGGAATTTTCCCTTGATCCTACAATCGTAAAATGCTCCGTTGAATTTCACACGGTAATGGCTTCCAGTAGAACAATAAACGATCCCTTTTTGTCTCATATACACAAAGAAACAACAAATATTTTTTTCGCTGTATACTCGAAAGACAAGCTGGTGGAATTGCTATCTTTGTAAAAAAATAAATGGCTCAAAAAGTAATTTTAATGATCTTAGACGGATGGGGTTTGGCACCCAACCCTAAAGTCTCTGCAGTAGATTTAGCCAAAACACCCAATATGGATGCCTGGTCTAATAAGTATCCTCATGCCTCTCTTTTAACCCATGGAGAAAACGTGGGTCTTCCCAACGGTCAAATGGGAAATAGTGAAGTGGGACACATGAACTTGGGAGCAGGAAGAATTGTTTATCAAGACTTGGTTAAAATTTCGAAAGCCATTGAAGACAAAAGCGTTGAAAAAAATCAGGTTTTGATCGATGCTTTAACCTACGCCCAAAACCAAGGAAAAAATTTGCATTTTTTGGGATTGCTTTCAGATGGAGGTGTGCATGCACATCTGGATCACTTGGAAGGACTTTTGGAGATGGCGGCGCAATTCGATGTTCCCCAAGTTTTTGTTCACGGTTTCACTGACGGTCGAGATGTGGATCCCAAATCTGGCGTCAAATATCTACGGAGATTGTACCGAAAGCTTGATCAGACCCAGGCAAAACTGGCCTCCATCACCGGGCGATACTATGCCATGGATCGGGACAAAAGATGGGAAAGAGTTAAAAAAGCCTATGATGCATTGGTGCACGGCAAGGGCACACCCACCCAAAATATAATCGAAAGTATTGAGTTAAGCTATGCTGCGGGAGTTACGGACGAGTTTATTGAACCCTTGATAGCCATTGACTCTAACCACCAGCCCTTAGGTAAAATTACCCAGGGGGATGTGGTAATCTTTTTCAATTACCGGACCGACCGCGGGCGACAATTGACCAATGCCCTTTCACAAAGTGCTTTCCCAGAACAGGACATGATCCCTTTGGATTTACATTATGTAACCCTAACCAATTACGATAAAACCTTTAAAAATATTAAGGTTGTATTTGAAAAAGACAACTTAGAAGATACTTTGGGGGAAACCCTTTCCAAAGCGGGGAAAACCCAAATAAGAATTGCAGAGACCGAAAAATACCCCCACGTTACCTTTTTTTTTAACGGTGGAAGAGAAGAGCCTTTTAAAGGGGAGGAGCGAATCATGTGTCCCTCACCCAAAGTTGCAACCTATGACCTCCAACCCGAAATGAGTGCTTTTGACGTTAGGGATGCCATCATCCCAAAAATTAGAGAGGAACAACCCGATTTTATCTGTTTAAACTTTGCCAATCCTGATATGGTAGGTCATACCGGAGATTTACAATCGGCTATAAAAGCCTGTGAAACTGTGGATCAATGTGCTGGAGACATCATTGATGCTGCTATAGAAAACCAATACAAAATCATTATCATTGCCGATCACGGCAATTGTGAAACCATGGTTAATGCAGATGGCTCGCCCAACACGGCTCATACTGTAAACCCAGTGCCATTAATTTTGGTCGATAAAAACAATGCCCCCACCATTGACGGTATCTTAGGTGACATTGCACCTACCATTCTAAAGCTAATGGCGGTTGAAATTCCTAGTGCAATGACAGGAAAACCTCTTGTCTAAAATTTATCATCCTCCATATACTCAAACTATGAAAAAAGTTTTTTTAATCAGCCTGATCGTCCTTTTGGTAAGTTGTGTGACTCAGCCTCAAAAACCTATACCAACCGAACCAACCAAAGCCAGCAGTGGCGAAATCATTCTCTTGGGTAAAATCAATAAAGCTAATTTACAAACATCGGACATTACCTTATGGTTTGAGAAACAATACCATGAAATTTCAGCGGATCCTCAATGGGGAAAGGACTTACAACCTCATCTCAAAGGTTTGAAAATCAAAGTTTTTATGGGAACTTGGTGTGAGGACAGTCAAAGAGAAATACCGCACTTTTTGAAGTTACTAGATCAAATACGATTTGACCAAAATAATCTTGAAATATATGCAATGTCGGAAGAAAAAACCACACCCGAAAATTTTGAGAAAGGGTTGGAAATATATAACGTACCTACCCTTATTTTTTTTAGAAATAAGAACGAAATCAATAGATTTGTCGAGTTGCCCGTAAACAGTCTCGAATCTGATATTTCAAAAATCATTAAAGGGGAGTCCTATACTCATTCGTATGAATAGCTCATGGTAAATATCAAAAGTTTAGAAGAAATCGAGTTAATGCGAGAAAGCGCATTGATTGTATCCAAAACCCTTGGCATGCTGTCCAAAGAGATAAAACCTGGAGTGACTACGCTCCATTTGGATAGCATGGCCGAAGCTTTTATTCGAGACCATGGAGCTGAACCAGGTTTTTTGGGATTGTATGACTTTCCCAATACGCTTTGCGTAAGCCCCAACGAAGAGGTCGTTCATGGAATTCCCAACAACAAACCCTTACAGGAAGGTGACATCCTCTCTGTGGATTGCGGGGCGCTTAAAAACAAATTTTACGGTGACCATGCCTACACATTCGAGCTTGGGACGGTACCCGATCAAACCAAAAAACTATTGGAGGTGACCAAAAAATCGCTCTACATTGGTATAGAAGCATTTTATCACGGTAATCGAGTGGGTGATTTAGGTCATGCCATCCAAAGCTATGCAGAGTCTTTTGGCTATGGAGTAGTAAGAGAATTAGTAGGACATGGCTTGGGAAGAAACATGCACGAATCTCCCGAAATTCCCAACTATGGCAAAAGAGGTAAGGGAAAAAAATTTATCAACGGTATGGTCATCGCCATAGAACCTATGATCAATATGGGTACCAAAAACATACGTCATTTTAGTGATGGATGGACCATCAAAACTGCCGACAACCAGCCAAGTGCTCATTTTGAACACAATGTGGCATTAATCGATGGAAAACCTCAACTGCTTTCCACCTTTGATTATATCTATGAAGCTCTAGGGATTCAATCCGATGAAGAAGTTCCTTTTAAAAAAATCACTACTGAGGTATGAAGTGGATCTTACGCTTTTTTCCACGGTCGTTATTGATCCAAATGAGTCTGTTTTTTCGACCCTTTTTGCGAATCTATTATAAAGGGAATCAACTTATTGATCCCATTGATGGTTCCCGATACCGAAAATTTTTATCCTATGGCTATGGTAATAGCTTACGCCCAAATGCCCTTTGTCCCGGAACACTTTCTCTGGAACGCCATCGTTTGCTTTGGCTTTACCTGGTTAGAAAAACAGATTTTTTAAGCCAAAAACTCAGGGTTCTTCATGTGGCTCCCGAACAGGTTTTTTACCACAAATTCAAACTATTTAAACATTGGGAGTATACCACCACCGACCTCCAATCACCTTTGGCCGATGTGAAAGCAGACATTTGCAACCTGCCTTTTCCTGACAATCATTATGATTTAATCTTATGCAACCATGTATTAGAGCACATTCCCGATGATCTTAAAGCCATGGCCGAATTGTATCGTGTTTTAAAAAATGACGGAATACTGATAGCACAAGTCCCTTTGGATGAGGAAAGTGAGAAAACATTTGAAGACAGCAGTATTACTGATGTCTATAAACGTACAAAATCTTTTGGGCAATATGACCATGTAAGAGTATATGGACAAGACTACTACAACCGACTGGAGTCAGTAGGTTTTTCTACTGAGCGTATTTTTATACAAAAGGATTTGACCCTTGAGGAGATAGTTTTATTTGCACTTCCAAAACAAGAAAAAATTCCACTGATGCGGAAATAACTTATTCTAATCCCTAAAGACTTTTCATTTGAAGAGTTGTATGATTCTTCAAAACCTCAACCCTGACGACTAAGATCTTTAAAGTTATTTGAAAGATATTGTTATCTCTATTGAGTGGGATTTGAAAATAAACAATTCAAAAAATAAACTTTGAAAAGTGAGGTCCTTTTAAATCGAAAGTATTGACCAAACGTGGGTAAATATTTATGAGATTGGACAAATGTAATTTAGAAAAAAGAATAACTACCAATTTTTTGACTCCACAACAAGGAAATCCGGCCCGTCAACAATTGTCCAAAGTGCCTCTAATAGTGTCTTATTCTCTATGAGTGCTTTTCCTTCTTCTAGAGGCATGACCATGAGTGCAGTAGCCCAAGCATCTGCGGTCATACAGTCGGGAGCTTTGACTGAAGTACTAAGAATATTGGTTTTGTGTGGTGAACCTGTAAGAGGGTTGATGGAATGAACAAACCAATCTCCCCCGGAGGGGTCTAGCCTGTACTTACGATAGTTTCCAGAACTAGCAACGGCTTGATCATGAAGCGTTAGGGTTTGCAAAAAATGACTTTCCTTTAGTTGACGAGGATCGTCAATGGCAATTTTCCAAAGTTTTCTGGTTTTGGGACTATTGCCTTTGGCGACGATTTCACCTCCTATTTCCACCATATAATCTGAACTACCAAAACTTTGTATAAAATTTCCTATAATATCAACCGTGTATCCTTTGGCCAGGGCATTAAAGTCAATGTAAATATTTGGAAAGTCCTTCTTTATGGTATGGTTCGCTCTCATTTGCACCTTTTGCCAACCCGTCAGTCTCAGGAGGCTATCCAGTTGTTCTTTACTTACTGTATTTATTAATTTTGAAGGACCAAAGCCATAGGCATTTACCAAAGATCCAACAGTGGGGTCAAAGTATCCCCCTGTTGCTTTCCAAACTTCAGTCGCTTTTTGGAATACTTTTCTAAAGTGATGATCTACAACCACCGTAGTGTCGCCTCTATTGATTTTGGAGATATCGGATTGTGGCAGATAGGTAGACAAAGATTTATTAATAACGTTAAATATAGAGTCCACACCTTTTTGAGCTACATCCTCGGAAATATCGGCCACATATTGAATATTGTAGGAGGTCCCCAGAGCGAAACCTTTTAGTCTTTTGACTTTTATAGGATTTGGACTACATGAAAATATAAGCCCGAAAAGGCTGAGACTAGTCCATAATTTGAAGCCCGTCAAAATTGACTGCATAGGGATCGTTTTGAGTTAATGGTAATTCATAATCATGGGCATTGGCAAAACCTACTCCAGCATAATAGGTGGTGGCTTTGTATTTTATGCCGTGATCTTTGACTTGCTCCAACAATTTGACATCATATTTTTTGGGGTTTTCGGGATACAAACACCCCCTTACTACAACGAAATGAAGTTTTTGGCCCTTTAGGCAAACAAACTGTGGATCTTTTTTGGGTTGTGAATTGACAGCCAGAAACTCAAAACCATTTGATTTTAGATGGTCGCCAACCTCTTTCATTGCTAACTGATGAATATCTTGCGCATCAAGCATCTATCCACCGAAATCATCAAATCGAACATTTTCGGGAGGAATACCAAAATCCTCAGACATTTTTTCAACCGCTTGATTCATCAATGGAGGCCCGCAAAAATAAACCTCGATGTCTTCCGGGGCTTCATGATGGTTGAGATAGTTATCGATGAGACACTGGTGAACAAAACCTTTAAATCCATCACCTTCACCATCAAGTCCGTCTTTGATTTTCCAGTTGTCCTCTTTCATTGGTTCTGAAAGGGCAACATAGAACTTAAAGTTTTCGAAATCTTTTTCCAAAGCCCTGAAATGATCCAAGTAGAATAGTTCTCTCTTAGAACGACCACCATACCAGAAACTTACCTTTCGTCCAGTTTTTAGTGTTCTGAATAACTCATATAAGTGCGAACGCATGGGTGCCATACCGGCTCCACCTCCTACATATAGCATTTCGGCCTCTGAGTGATTGATGAAAAATTCACCATATGGTCCAGAAATGGTTACTTTGTCACCTGCTTTTTTGGAGAAAATATACGAGGATGCTACTCCAGGATTGACTTCCATCCAGTCATTTTTATTGCGATCCCAAGGTGGGGTGGCAATCCTGACGTTAAGCATGATCTCTCGACCTTCGGCAGGAAAGGAAGCCATAGAATATGCTCGCTCAACTGTTTCGGGATTTTTCATCGTCAAGGGCCAAAGGTTAAATTTATCCCATTCTAACTTGAACTTATCGGGTTCGCCGGGATGTTCTTCTGGGTGGGCAGAAATATCTATGTCACTGTATTTAATCTCACATTGAGGGATTTCAATCTGAATATAACCCCCAGCTTCATAATTCATAGCTTCGGGTATCTCGACCACAAATTCTTTGATAAAAGAGGCGACATTCCAATTTCTGACCACCGTAGCCTCCCATTTTTTTATCCCAAATACCTCCTCAGGAACTTGAATGACCATATTTTCTTTTACCTTGACCTGACACCCCAAACGCCATCCCTCGGCTATTTCTTTTCGGGTAAAGTGCGGAGCTTCAGTGGGGAGGATTTCTCCACCTCCTTCAATGACCTTACACTTACATTGAATACAGGTTCCACCTCCTCCACAGGCGGATGGCAAAAATATTTTATTGTTCCCCAGAGTGGTAAGTAAAGTATTCCCAGAGGAAACCTCTACATCATTATCTCCGTTGATTAAAAGATTTACTGGTCCAGAGGGCAATAATTTTGCCTTGGCCCCCAGAAGCATTCCCACCAAAAGAAAGGTGATGACCAAAAAAACCGCAATACTAGCTACAATAACTGAATAATCCATCTATAATTTACTATAATTTAATACCCATAAAACTCATAAAACCTAACGCCATCAAACCTGTTATTATAAAGGTAATACCAAGTCCACGTAGTGGAGCTGGCACATTTGAATAAATAATTTTTTCTCTTATGGCAGCGATGGCCAAAATGGCCAATAACCAGCCTACACCTGAACCTAATCCATATACCGCAGATTCGGTTACACCCGAAAAGTCTTTTTGTTGCATAAACAATGATCCTCCCAATATGGCACAATTTACTGCGATAAGTGGAAGAAAGATTCCCAAAGCTCCGTATAGAGCAGGAGCAAATTTTTCAACAATCATTTCAACTAATTGTACCATGGAGGCAATGACAGCAATAAACATAATAAAGCTCAAAAAGCTCAGGTCGATCTCTGCATAGGAAGAATCCAACCATTGCAATGCGCCAGCACGTAAAAGATAAGTGTCCAACAAAAAATTAATTGGAACCGTTATGGCTAAGACAAAAATAACAGCAAAACCAAGTCCAACAGCTGTTTTTACAGTTTTTGAAACTGCTAAATAAGAACACATCCCCAAGAAATAAGCAAAGATCATGTTCTCAATAAAAATACTTTTAACGAATAAGTTTAAAAATCCTTCCATGATCTAATTCTTTTCTATGAGTTTACGATTTTGAGCGCGTTGAATCCAGATAAAGATCCCCACAGTGATGAGCGCCATGGGAGACAAGAGCATCAAACCATTATTTTCGTATCCCATTTCATATAGTGCATCAGGAATAACTTGAAAGCCAAAAAGTTTTCCCGAGCCAAGCAGTTCTCTAAAGAAAGCAACTACTATAAGGATAAATCCGTAACCGGCAGCGTTTCCAACACCGTCCAAGAAAGATTTCCATACTCCGTTGCCCAAAGCAAAAGCCTCTAAGCGACCCATTACAATACAATTTGTGATGATCAATCCAATAAAAATTGATAGTTGTTTACTAACATCATAAGCATAAGCCCTGAGAATTTGATCTACTAAAATAACCATAGAAGCAACTACCACCAATTGAACGATGATTCGAATTCGGTTGGGAATTAGATTTCTCAAAAGTGAAATGATGACATTACTTGCTCCCATTACAGCGATTACCGATAAAGTCATCACAATAGCAGGCTTAAGTTGTACAGTAATTGCGAGAGCCGAACATACGCCTAAAACCTGAACGGTAATGGGGTTGTTATCATCCAATGGGTCGGTTAAAAGTGCCCTATTCTTTTTGGAAAACAAAGGCTCAGATTCCTTGTTGAGAAAAAAGAGGGTTGGTTTTTTTAAAGATTTTACTTCTTTGTCTGACATAGTTTGTTAGTTTATCGAGGCCATGGTGGTTTTTTCTTTTTCGAAATAGGGAAGATAATGAGTCAGTCTCTCAAAAATCATATCCGTTATACCGTCTCCAGTTATGGTAGCACCAGAAATGGCGTCAACCTCATGATCATCTTTGTCTATGTCTTTAGGGTCGTTATTAGACTTTGAAACACTGATTCCAACCAGTTTACCCATGCTATCGAAGACTTTTTCTTCTTTGAATCGATCCATAAACCACTGCTGGGTAATTTCAGCACCGAGTCCGGCGGTTTCTCCTTTGTGGTCAAATACTGCACCTTGAATAGTATTGATGTCAGACTTAAGGGCGATATATCCCCAAATAGCATCCCACAAACCAGAACCTCGAAGTGGTATAATGTAGTAACTCACCCCATCAACTATAGCTTTATAAAGAGGAAAACGCTGTTCGTTGGCTGGTTTTTTAATTTCGTAATTCAGCTTGAGTTGGAAGGCGTCCACTGTCTGGTCCGCATTCCCCATATGATCCAAAGCCAAAGTTCCGGTAATATATTGCTTATAGAGTGTTTCGGCTTGCTCTCTATCAGTGTGGATGCCAATTGTAGATAGTATATTCTGCATTTTTTCCTTTCTTACATTATCTGCCTGAAGAGATTTGAGTGAACTGGCTGTAAAGGCCAAAGTGGAAGCAACCACAAGTACCATTGCAGCAGCAAATAGAAAAGTATATCCGTTGGAGTCTCTGTTCATGACTATGCAGTTTTGAGAGCTGAAGCCCATCTTTTTTTACGTTTGTTTATATTTGCCTGAATGACATAATGGTCGATGGTGGGTGCAAAAACATTCATCAACAATATAGCCAACATAACACCCTCCGGATAGGCAGGGTTGAATACTCTAATTAAAATACAAAATACACCCACGAGGATTCCATATACCCATTTTCCCTTATTGGTTTGGGCGGCAGAAACGGGATCGGTAGCCATAAATACAACACCAAAAGCAAAACCTCCTACGACCAAGTGATTGACCCATGAAAAGCTCATCAGGGCATTGGCACCCCAAAGATTGAATAAAAATCCTACTATGGCTGCTCCAATAACACTCCCTAACATGATCCTCCAACTGCCCACCCCTGTAATAATCAAGATGGCCGCACCAATCAAAACATAAAGGGCTGAGGTCTCTGCGATGGAACCTGGGATAGAACCTTGAAACATTTCAAAAAAACTATAGTTGACGTTACCCCCTGCGGCCAAATTACCCAAGATGGTTTCACCCGAAATCCCGTCGATGTTGGAAGCTTCGGAAACCCAAACCTTATTTCCCGACATGTAGGTGGGATAGGCAAAAAATGCAAAGGCTCTTGCGGTAAGTGCAGGATTTAAAATATTCATCCCCGTTCCTCCAAAAGCTTCTTTGGCAATTAAAACCGAAAAAGCAACCGAAATGGCAACCATCCATAGGGGGATGTCAACAGGCATAATCATTGGAATCAAAAGACCTGTTACCAAATATCCCTCGTTGACTTCATGACCGCGATAGACGGCAAAAATAAATTCAATAGTCAATCCTACCACATAGGAAACAATAATCATAGGAATAATTTTCCAAGACCCGTGAATAAATGCGTCCAAAAAGCTAAAAGCCTCTCCGGTTTGAATAAAATGCTGATATCCAGTATTGTAAATACCATAGATCAAAGCAGGCATCAATGCGATTATAACCGTTACCATTGTTCTTTTGAGATCAACAGCATCTCGAATGTGTGCCCCGGTATAGGTGGTATGGTTAGGTACAAAAAGAAAAGTATCGAAGGCGTTTATGGCCGGGGCATACCTTTCCCATTTCTGGCCTTTTCCAAAAGGTCTTTTAAGATCGTCTAATTTATTCCTCAAAAAATTCATGCTGTAAATATTATCCTACTTCTTTAATCATTAATTCAATCCCTTCTTTGATAATTTGCTGGGCTTCAATTTTGGAAGTGTTGGCATAATCAATCAACCCAAAGTCTTCTGGAATGACTTCATATATACCCAAAGCTTCCATTTTTTCAATGTCATTCGCCATACAAGCTTTGAGTAGCTGCATGGGATAGATCTCCATTGGAAAAACTTTTTCCATTTCACCAGTAACCACAAGGGCTCTTTCCTCTCCATTCATGTTAGTATCAACATTATAGGGCTTTTTGCCAAACAACCAAGACAAAGAGGTTTTGGATAAGCTGGGAATTTTGTTATCCATAAAAGGTAACCATCCGAACATACGGTAATGGTTTCCCTCTGGTATGATGGTTAATAAATTGTTGTGGAAATCCAAGTGACCGTTGGGGGCCTCAGCCTTTCCACTTAGAACATCACCGTTGATAAAACGATTTTGTTGGCTATTATCAAAGCCTGTAATGTCTGTTAATGCAGTTATAAGAGCACCGATTTTGGTTTTAATGTATTGGGGTTGAAAAACCGATTCTCCAGCTACGGCCAATGTTCGTTGGGCACTAAATTGACCATTGATGAATAATTTACCGATGTTGACCACGTCTTCGGGACGCAATTCCCAAACTTTCTCTCCCATGTTGATAGGCTTGTGTTTGTGGATTTGAACACTAACATTTCCAGCAGGGTGTGGCCCTTTGATCTGCAACAAATCTACCCCTTTAATATACTCAAAAAATCCTGAAAAAGTGGCATCTACGGAGAGTATCACAGGACTTACTACCAAAGTATTGAGTACGTCAATTCCCTTTTGGAAGTCTTCTTTATCATTTTTGAGTAAAAACTGAAAGTCAACATCTAATGGGGCTGAGGAATAAGTAGAAACATAAATAGCCTTTGGAATAGCATCTGGATCGGCAATAATCCCATAAGGCCTTTGTTTGATAAAAGGCCAGGCGCCGCTCTTCAAAAGAATTTCGATAATTTTTTCACGACTCAAAGATTTCGAAGCAGGGATTTTGTGGGTTATCACATCACCCACTTGCTGTTCTATAATGATTTTTAAAATTTTTCTTTTAGCGCCCCTTACCACCTCTTTTACCCGACCCGATACTGGGGAAACGAAGAATATTCGCGGATCTTTTTTGCAATGAAAAACAGGCGCTCCTTCGGCAATTTCTTCTCCTTCTTTGACCATTAATCGAGGAACAATTCCAAAAAAATTATCAGGTTTTAGAGCATATGTTTCGGAAGGGGCAGCATCTGATAAAATTTTTTCAGACTCACCTTTCAATGGTATGGTTGCACCCCTACGGATACGAATGCCTACAGACATAAATGAATTTTTCTAAAATCACACAAATTTAATAATAAAGGCCCATCTCTTTAAATGAATAAATGGCAAAAATGAATAATTTATAATAATTCTAAATAGTCGTTTAACTTTTCATAAAAGCGGCTTAGCAATGATCCGTCAAATGCTTTTAAATTCCTAATTTTACGATATGTTGAAAAATTCCTTGCTTAAACGTTTTGGATTTACAATCTGTTGCTTACAAATACTTTTGGCACAAAATCCAGAAGAGACACCAATCGATCAATCCATTAAATCCATAGTTTTTAAAAACCAGGCTTTTGAAATTCAATTTCCCATCGTTAAACTTGGAGAAACTTTTCAATTGCATTTTGATGATCTGAATGGAGATGAAAGGAATTATTATTACAAAATCAAATATTTTAATCACGATTGGACAGCTTCTAACTTATTTCAAAATGAGTATCTTAATGGTTTTGACAATTTGAGAATCGATAACTATCAGACTTCTTTTAACACTCTTCAGCCTTATACCCACTACAAGCTCGAATTACCTAATGAACAAACTGAATTTTTAATTTCTGGGAATTACCTTTTGGAAATCTACAACGAAGCCAATAAAATGGTTTTTTCACGAAGATTTTTGATATATGAAGAGGGAGGTTTGGTAAGCGCAGGAGTTTTCAGAACCCGAGATCTAGAATTTTACCAAACCCATCAAAGTATTCAATTCTCTATCTTTCCTCCAAAGGGAGAATTTTTTCGTGATCCACAAAATCAATTGCACATAACCATCCTTCAAAACGAACAGTGGAATACTGCCATTAATGATCTGAAGCCACAATACAATAACGGCAGTAGCTTGGTATACCGCTATGACGCAGAAAGCAGATTCGAAGGGGGCAATGAATACCTTTTTTTTGACACCAAGAATATTCAAATTTCAAGTGCAAATGTCAGTTTCGTAGAATTAAATCGCTTGTACGAAAATTACCTAACGACCAATTTTTTACGCAGGGGATATCCATACAACTTTACCCAAGACTTAAATGGGGATTTTATCGTAAGAACCCTTCAAGGGTCAGAAAATGGAGATATAGAAGCGGACTATAGCTGGGTTCATTTCAGTCTGTCGGCCCCACTTTTACTGAAAGATCAAGAAATTTATATTTATGGAAAATTCAACAATTATGAGTTGAATGAGTCCAATAGGATGTACTACAATCGGGCTTTAGAAACCTATGAAGGAGTGATGTTACTCAAACAAGGAATTTACAATTACAAATTTGTAGCCAAAACTCCGCAGTTCGAATTGTATAATGCCATTTGCGGTTCTCACGCCCTGACAGAAAACCGCTATTTGATTTTAGTTTACTACAGATATTTTGGAAATCAACACGATTCACTGATTGCTTGGAGTGAAACTTCCTCTTTTGAAATAATTGACTAGTGGTTTTTATTTAAATTTTTAGAATTGATAATCACATTTATTTTATCTACTTTAGTAATAGTAGTTTAATGAAAATCATTTGAAGATTCAACAGGTAACTAGAGGAATAAAAATCTCTGTGGAAACTGATTATGAAGGCAGTTTCCTCAAAGAAAACGTTCTTCACTATGCTTTTACTTACCGAATTGAAATAGAAAATCAAAGTAAAAATTCTGTTCAATTGTTGACCCGTCATTGGAAAACTATAGAGGCTTTGAACAAAACCCAATATGTCAATGGAAATGGTGTGGTTGGTGAGAAACCCGTTATCAACCCTGGCGAAATTCACAAATACAAATCTGGATGCTTAATCTCCTCAGCTCTAGGAGCCATGAAAGGGGCTTTCATTATGATTGATTTTTCCTCTACCCAAAAGTTTAACGTGGAAATCCCCCCCTTCAAACTTTCAGCTCCTTTTGTTCTGAATTAGTCTAGAGGGAAATAGACCAATTTTTTAGTTTCAAAAAAAGCTTCGCTAAAATATTCTTTTAATGGTAATACTTGTGCCTTCTTAAAATTCGAAAGTTCATTGCTTAGATCTCCCCCCTTGAGACACAAAAAACCATTTCTAATCGGATGATTTTGTTGTTTGCTGATTCTGTTTGCTGACCAACTCAACAATGTCTCCAACGGAGCGACAGCCCTACAGACCACAAAATCCACTTTGAATTCTAAATTTTCTACCCGATCGTAATGAGTACTGATGTTGTCCAATTCCAATTTCTCTTTAACATCATTGATGACTTTGATTTTCTTTCCAATACTGTCTGCCAGATAAAAATGTACTTTGGGAAACACAATGGCCAAGGGCACACCGGGAAAACCACCTCCTGTGCCAATATCAAGAATCTTAGTACCCGCCTTGAATTGGATAAATTTGGATATTGACAAGGAATGAAGCACATGGTGCAAATAGAAATAATCAATGTCTTTTCTGGAAATTACATTGATGCGAGAATTCCAATGTTTATAGATTTCGAATAGGGATTCTAGCTGTTGTATTTGCTTAGAGTCTAAAGCGGGAAGGTAGTGGTAAATAAATTTCAAGTCATTTTTTGCTAAAAGTAGATATAATGCTTTAAAATTCAATAATTTTACAATCGCAACAATAATTAACTATGACCAAAAGATTAATCCCTCGATTTTCCAGAAAAGAATCCAAAGAGTTTTTCCAAACGCTAAACAAAAGAGTTAACCAGTATTTTAAAGACAACCAATTGGCTAAGACCGGTAACTGGAAACTTTACTTAAAGTCAATCATTATGTTCACCATATTGATTGCTCCATTTGTACTTATCCTATCCTTAAACTTAAGTGATTGGTTAAAGCTCATACTGGCCGCTTTGATTGGAGTTGGAATGGCGGGAGTAGGCATGAATGTTATGCATGATGGCAATCACGGTTCATTTTCTAAATATCCTTGGATCAATAAATTGATGGGTAGCAGCATTTACATACTGGCAGGAAATGTTTTTAACTGGAAGGTACAACACAATGTTTTACACCACACCTACACAAACATCAAAAACCATGATGAAGATCTTGAAGCAGGGATCGTTTTACGTTTTTCCAAGCATGCAGAGTGGAAACCTCATCACCAGTTTCAACACTTTTACTCTATAATACTATATGGTCTATTGACCCTCAAATGGGCAATTGTTTCGGATTTTGTTAAGCTGAACCGTTATCACAAAGAAAATTTATCTTACGCCAATAGTAAAAGTCATTCCACACAATGGGTGGGGTTGGTGATATCTAAAATCCTATATTTTTCAATATGGATCGTCTTACCCATATTCGTGTTTAACATCGTTTGGTGGAAGGTATTAATTGGTTTTTTTGTGATGCACTATACTGCTAGTTTGATTTTGAGTTTAGTCTTCCAATTGGCTCACGTGATCGGAGAGGCCGACATGCCTTTGCCTGATTTTAAAACAGGGACTATGAAGAATTCTTGGGCTGTTCACCAACTCAAAACCACCGTGAACTTCTCAACTAAAAACAGGATTGTCAACTGGTTTACAGGAGGCTTAAATCATCAGATCGAACACCATATTTTCCCTCATATTTCTCATGTTCACTATACTAAGATTTCAGAAATAGTAAAGAAAACAGCGCGCGAATTCAACTTGCCCTATAATGAATACAAAACCACGCGCAGTGCAATACTATCACACTTTAAGTTTTTAAAACAAATGGGCATGCGGCCTATATATGTTCAATAATAAGTCAATTTTTAATGTTATCCAATCGAATTAAGAGTCTGCCAGCCTCGGCAACTTTGGCTATGGCGGCTAAAGCTAGAGAGCTTAAAAATCAAGGTATTGACATTATCGGTCTCAGTTTGGGAGAACCCGATTTCAACACTCCTGAATTTATCAAAGATGCTGCCATCCAAGCGGTCAAAGACAATTACAATTCCTATTCACCGGTCGATGGCTATGCCGATCTAAAAGCGGCTATCTGTGAGAAATTTATGCGGGATAATAAATTGGAATACCAAGCCTCCCAGATCGTTGTTTCAACGGGGGCCAAGCAATCAATCGCTAATGTGTGTATGGTCTTACTCGATCCAGGCGACGAAGTACTTTTGCCTGCTCCCTACTGGGTAAGCTATTCGGCCATCGCTACTTTAGCAGAGGCCAAATCCATAATCATTCCTTCTTCTATAGAGCATGATTTTAAAATTACCCCCGAACAACTCGAGGAGGCCATCACACCAAAAACCAAACTAGTTATGTTCAATTCCCCTAACAATCCCAGTGGAACCATCTACACAGAATCGGAATACAGGGCGCTGGGAGCTGTACTTAAAAAACACCCCAACATATATATACTGTCGGATGAAATTTACGAACATATCAATTATGGCACACCGCATTTTAGTATTGCTGCCATTGAGGAATTGTATGACAGAACCGTAACAGTAAATGGAGTGGCCAAAGCGTTTGCCATGACTGGTTGGCGAATCGGATATATCGGAGCTCCAGAATGGATTGCAAAGGCTTGCAACAAAATGCAGGGTCAAATGACTTCGGGTGCCAACTGTATCGCCCAAAGGGCAACTATTGCTGCAGTTTCAGCTCCCACAACTAAAATACAATACATGGTAAATGAATTCAATAATAGAAGAGGCTTGATATTGAACTTACTCTCTAAAATTCCTGGATTCAAACTAAACGAACCCCAAGGTGCATTTTATGTATTCCCAGATGTTTCCTTTTATTTTGGAAAAACCATCAAAGGAAAAGCCATCCAAAATTCGAATGATTTTGCTCTGTTTTTATTGGAAGAAGCCCATGTAGCAACAGTTACTGGTGAGGCCTTTGGCAATTCTGATTGCATCAGGATTTCATATGCTGCCTCCAAAGAAGAAATTGAGACAGCTATCGATAGAATAAAAAATGCTTTAAGTTAAAAATTAACAAGTCTCTTATTGGAGGTTTTTAATTTATCCGTTAATCACCTTTTCTTGGTGATTAATTGACTCCTGGTGGATGGCTTTAAAAATTCGGGTGATGAATTCCTCACTCAAATCTCTTTCGCCTCCTTCTGCTTGCATGGTCTCCAAAATTTTATTCCAACGTTTATTTTGCAAAACGGCTACATTATTGTCTTTTTTGAGTTGACCAATCAACTCAGCAACTTTCATACGCTTGCCCAAAGCGTCTAGAATGGCTTGATCACTCACGTCAATTTGCTCTCTAAGGGTTTCAAGTTCCTTTTGATAGCTTTCTTTGTCAGTAGTTTCTTTTCGGATCTTTAAATCATTCATGATCTCAACCAAACGGGCAGGGGTTACCTGCTGTTTGGCATCACTCCATGCATTATCTGGATCCCAGTGGGTTTCTATCATCAACCCATCAAAATTGAGATCCAAGGCCCTTTGGCTTAGGTTAAAAATCAAATCTCTACGCCCTGCAATATGCGATGGATCGCAAATTAATGGCATATCTGGAAATTTATTTTGAAACTCAACAGCAATTTGCCACTCGGGATTGTTTCTGTATTTAGATTTGTCATAGGTCGAAAACCCCCGGTGAATCACACCTAACTTTTTGATGTTGGCGGCATAAAGTCTTTCTAGACCCCCCATCCAAAGGGCTAGATCGGGATTTACAGGGTTTTTGACTAAAACGACCTTATCTGTGCCCTCAAGTGCATCAGCAATTTCTTGGATAATAAATGGACTTACAGTAGAACGCGCTCCAATCCACAAAATATCGATGTCTGCCTCTAAGGCCAATTTAACATGGTCTTTATTGGCCACCTCGGTTGAGGTAAGTAAACCAGTTTGTTCTTTTACTTTTTTGAGCCAGTCCAAGCCAATGGCACCTACCCCTTCGAACATACCAGGTCGGGTTCTGGGTTTCCATATCCCTGCGCGGTAAACGGTTACATCGGTGTCTTTGAGTTCATGTGCAATTTTTAAAACTTGTTCCTCGGTTTCTGCACTGCAGGGACCTGCGATGACCAAAGGATGGTCCAATCCGAAATCTTTTAGCCAAGTACTCATCTCTTGAATGTTTTCCATTTTCATTTATTGTTTTTGGTATTGGTTATACCCTCTAAAATTTGACGAATGTTATTGATCTCGAGAATTTGCTCATGTAAATCGTCAAATCGATTGGCATCCAAAAGTTGTTTAAATTGATTTAAATTATTAATGTATTGTGATAGTGTTTCACTAATGTTTTCTTTATTCTGTTCGAAAATGGGAACCCACATGAAGGGGGAACTTTTTGCCAAACGTACAGTAGAGGAAAAACCACTCCCAGCCATATCAAAAATAGCAGACTGATCTTTTTCTTTTTCCATTACGGTTTTACCCAACATATAGGAGCTGATGTGGGATAAATGTGAGACATAGGTAATTTGTTGGTCGTGTTCCACTGGATCCATTTCCCTTAGGATCATCCCTGTTTTTTTGAACCAATCCTGGGCCCATTCCAGCAGATCAGGACGAGTTTTATGAGCTTCACAAAGGATTTGAATCTTTTCTTCAAACAAATTTGGTAACGCTGCCGCAGGGCCAGAATATTCTGTACCTGCAATGGGGTGAGTGGCCAAAAACTGTCCCCGTTTGGAATGCAAGGCCACTTGTTGACAAATTGCAGCTTTAGTCGATCCAAAATCTATGATCAAAGCATTGTCATTTACTTCATCCAAGAGGTCAACCAATCGTTCCAATGCGGTATCAACGGGTATCGCCAGAAGAATGATATCCATTTGTTTGATCATGGCCTCATCCAATCTGAAATCGACCAATCCCAAGTCCAAAGACTTTTGCAAATTAGCTTGGCTTCTGTTGTTCCCATAAATTTCTACGTCGGGAATGTGTTGCCGAGCTGATATTGCCAACGAACCTCCTATTAATCCAACACCTATTATACCTATTTTCATGCTTTCATAATTCTTTCTATGGCTTTACTGATTAGTTCTTCCTCTATACAAAGGGAGAAACGGATATATCCTTCACCTTGACTTCCAAATATACTCCCGGGTGCTATAAAAATGTGGTAATTTTGTAAAATTTCTTCTACATAAGATACCGAGGATTTGGAAATATCTTTCATTTTAGCCCAAACGAACAATCCACTACTTTGAGTGTCAAAGTCAGTATTCAGACGGGAGGCCAGTTCAAAAATGAGCTTTCTTCTTTGATGGTAGACATCATTCAATTTTTTAAACCAAGATTCTTGAGCCTGAAGTGCAACGATGGCACCTTGCTGAATCCCATAAAACATACCTGAATCCATGTTGCTTTTAACGTTCAACACTGCATTTATGTTTTCTTTGTTACCCAAAACCATGCCCACACGCCAGCCAGCCATGTTAAATGACTTACTTAGGGAATTCAATTCCATCCCAACTTCCCGCGCCCCTGAGACAGTCATCATACTTTGGGGTTGATCCGTCAACACAAAACTATATGGATTGTCGTTGACTAATAAAATATCTTTTTCCTTTGCCCAAGGAATCAATTTTTGAAAAGTGTCTTTTTGGGCTTTGGCTCCGGTTGGCATATGGGGATAATTGACCCACATCAGTTTTACATCGGTCAAGTCCATGTGATTCAGGGCCTCCATATCCGGTTGCCATTTGTTTTCAGCTTTTAAATCATAAAAAATGGGTTCTGCCTCCACCAATCTAGTAACGGACTGATAGGTAGGGTAGCCAGGATTCGGAATCAATACTTTGTCGCCAGGGTTAAGAAAAGCCATAGAGATGTGCATAATTCCCTCCTTTGATCCCATCAGGGGAAGGATTTCACTTGTAGGGTCGGCAGTATATTGATAATATTTTTGATAGAAATTGGCAATGGCTTGGCGCAACTCAGGGAGTCCCTGATAACTTTGGTATTGATGAACCTTAGGATAATCAAAACTCTCCTTAAGTGCGGCGACTACCTTTGGATGGGCTGGAAGGTCAGGACTACCAATACCCATATTTATAACGGGCTTTCCCTCTGCAACCA
>CAJVZM010000002.1 GCA_913020475.1 uncultured Flavobacteriaceae bacterium | reverse complement strand
AACCACCGTGATGGCTTCATTGAGATAAGGTAGGCTGTTGGATATTTCGGTCACCAAATGAAGGTTATCGTCAATCAGATACTCTGGACTATTTGGATCTCTGGGAACCTCCACTGCCTCGGTAACAGTAATTTTTGTGGGAGTAGTTTTATACGTTTCTCCCTTAATATTTATGGTGGCCTGGGAGATGGTAAGGGCGCCTTTTTTCGTAGGCGTCAAAAAATAGGTGTAAGTTTTGGAGAAACTTCTTTTGCCATTCACCCAAGAATTACTGATGGATTGATTCGGTCCACCCACTACCTTAAAGCCCTTAAAACTCGGAGGATTAAAATCATCCCCATTTTCGTTCATGACGAAATCTACTCGCAAACGTTCATTTAAACCCAGGGTTCTCTTACTGACTTTAGCTTCAAAAGTCACCCCCTGAGCTGTCGCCTGAGTGATTCCCATAAATAAAACTAAAACATTAAAAATAGGTTTATTCATCAATATACTACCAATCTTTTTTACCTCTTAAAGGAGTTCCCTGCACCTTTTCCGCATTTACTTTGTCTTGTACTTTTTTCTCTTGGTTGCTCATGGCCTCCAACAAACTTTTGACCTGTTCTTTAGAAAGTTCCGTTTGTCGTGGTTGAGCTGGCTGTTCTTTTTCTTGATCTCCCTCTTTGGGTTCGTTTTCATCTTCCTGATCTCCCTCATCTTTTTTGTCCTCATCCTTTTTTCCTTCATCTCCTTCCCTTTTCTCATCATCCTGACCAGAGTCTTTGTCTTTGTCGCCCTTTTTATTGTCGTCTTTGTTCTCCTGATCTTGTTTATCCTCTTGGTCTTGTTGATCCTGCTGATCGTTTTTATCTTGGTTTTGTTCTTGCTGTTGTTCCTTTTCTAACAACTCTTTGGCCAAAGCGAAATTGTATCGGGTCTCTTCGTCCTCGGGATTATTTCGCAGGGCATTTTTATAGGCCTCTACGGCCTTGGCATAGTCTTTTTGTTTCATGAACACATTGCCAAGGTTGTGAAAAGCATGGTGTTTACTGGATTTGTTCTCCGCAAATTTTTGGGTTTGAAAAAAGCGTTGTTTGGCCTCATCAAAATCTTGTTCTTGGAAATGGGTATTTCCAAGGTTATACAGGGCCTCCGGTTTTTCGGGGGCTTTTGACAGCGCCCTGCGATAGGCCATTTCTGCCTCGTCAAAAAGCTCGGCAGAGGCTTGTTCATTTCCATCATAGATATGATTGATCACTTCCCCCTGTTGGGCCATCAATGACATCCCAAAAAATAGAAGTCCCCAAAAAAAGATCGGCTTGTGCATCATTTTTCGTTGAATAAATTTAGACGTTGTACCCATTTGGTTTTGGTTTCAAAAAGAAACATCTCCAACAAAATTAATAGGAATCCTGCAAAAAGAAAAGCCTGAAACTGGTCTTTGTAGCTCACAAATTTTTTGGCCTCAAATTCCTTTTTATCCATATTTTTTAGCGTCTCTGCCACAAAATCCACCACTACTTGGGTATCGTTTCCATCCACATATTCCCCATCTGCTGCTTCAGCTATCTCTAGGAGTATTACTGGATTTCTTTTGGTGATCACGGTCTCCCCTTTCATGTCTTTTTTGTAGGACTCTACCACCCCATTGCGTTTGATGGGAATGGGAGCCCCTTCGTCGGTGCCTACGCCAAAAGTAAAAATTCGGATCCCCATATTCGCAGCTCTTTGGGCGGCAGAGGCCCCTTCTTCAGAATGATCTTCTCCGTCTGAAATCAAAAAGACCACCCTGTTGGTTTGATCCTCATCGTCGAAATAAGTTCCCGAGAGGTCCAGGGCAGCATCCAGCGCTGTTCCTTGTGAGGAAAGCATATTTGTATTGAGGGCTTGCAAAAACATTTTGGCCGCTCCATAGTCCGTAGTAATGGGCAACTGAGGAATGGCTTGGGCAGCATAGGAAATGATGCCAATTCGGTCACTGGCCAACTGATTGATGATGGCAGACACCAAGCGTTTGGACTTCTCTAATCGGTTGGGGGCAATATCCTCTGCCAGCATACTTTTGGATACGTCAATGGCAAAAACAATATCTACACCCTCCCTTTTTACGGTCTCCAGTTGGGTTCCTATTTTGGGATTCACCAGACCCAAGATCAAAAAGGAAATTCCGAGCGAAAGCATCAATAGTTTAAAGGCAGGTTTGAACTTTGAACGATGAGGACTTAACTTTTCCATCAAGCCCACGTGGGCAAATCGGTTTTGAGCACGTCGCTTCCATCCCATCACCAAAAAATAAGCCACCCAGAGTATGGGCAAGATGCCCAAACCATATAAATAAAAAGGTGCGTCTAATTGATACATATCAAATAAAACTTCTAAAAAGGGTATTTCTCATTAACCATTCTATAAACAGCAAAGCCAGTGCCAACAATATCAAAGGCCTGAATTTTTCATCGTAATTGTAATACTTAAACTCTTCGATTTCGGTTTTTTCCAGCTTGTTGATTTCCTGATAAATCTCCTCCAGCTTTTTATTATCGGTTGCACGGAAGTACAATCCTCCTGTCTTTTCGGCAATGGTCTTGAGCAATTCCTCATCAATTTCTACCTTGGTCATTCCGTATTGGAATTTTCCATTGGGTAAAAGTCCTACGGGTGCCCTTGCAGTTCCATTACTTCCCAATCCTATGGTGTAGGTTTTAATTTCGTACTCTACGGCCAATTCACTGGCGATTTTAGGATCGATAAATCCGGAGTTATTCACCCCGTCTGTCAACAGGATGATGACCTTGCTTTTGGCACGGCTGTCTTTAAGACGGTTTACCGAAGTAGCCAATCCCATTCCAATAGCAGTTCCATCTTCGATCAATCCCTCAAATTGAATTTCTCCCAGGGCATTTTTGACGATAGCACGATCGCTGGTGATGGGGGTTTTGGTATAACTTTCTCCCGCATAAATCACCAATCCTATCCGGTCGCTCATGCGGTCATCAACAAAAGACGCCGCTACCCTTTTGAGGGCAGTCAAGCGATTGGGTTTTAGATCCTGTGCCAACATACTGGATGAAATGTCTATGGCCATGACGATATCAATTCCTTTATTGGTTTTGGTTCGGGTAGAAACATCCATGGTTTGGGGGCGGGCCAAAGCCATTACAATCAAAGCGAGAGACAAAATTCTCAGAACAAACAAGGTAGGCTGTAATTGGGCCAAAAAACTGGACTTTACCCGAAAGCCATTGAGAGAAGAAATTTTTAAAATCGCTTGTGTTTTTTTTCGGCTAAAGACATACCATCCCACCAACAACGGCAGTGCAAGCAACAACCAAAGGTAATCGGGATTCGCAAAGTAAATACCTTCAAACATCTTCTATAATTCTTTTATCAATTCAAAACTGTCCATGACCCTTTTTTCAATGGATTCTCCATATCGATCCTCCTTTTCATACAGCAAGGTAAGGTTGATCCCCCCCTGTTCAAAATCAAATACATGAGTGGTATAATTGCAGCGTACTCTTTTGCTTTTTCCTTTTTTTGGGTAATCGAGTGTTCCAAAAATTTTAAGTGCCGGAATGCCAGATAAGGTAGTGATTTCTTCCTCTTTGATCAGTATGTTGACCGCCCCTCTGGATTGAAAATCGTTGATGATGGCATTGATCAATTCTTGAACTTTTTCTTTCTGTTGGGCCTGCTGATCTTCTTTTGAAGGAACTTCTTTTCCCTGCTGCTTCGGCGGTTTTTTGGTAAATACCAGATCGATATAGAAAGGAGCATCGTAATTACCGGAGGAAAAACGCAATGCACCTCCCTTTTCTGTTTTTACCCTTCTCAATACCTCCGGAGTAGAAATTTTTACGGGAGGGGTTCCATATTGACTGATCACCCACACCTTATTTTTCAGTTGTATAGTAGGATATCCCACCAAGGTATCTCTTACCGGATAGTAACCATACATCCCTATGGCGATTCCCAAACTTAAAATCATCAATATTCCAAAAGACGCCAAGCCCCAATGCAACTGTTTTTTTCTTCTTTTTTTGGCCAGTAAAAGACGGTATTCCTCTCGCTGTCGAATCTCCTCGAGCGTGGGTTCCGGCAAGGCCTCTTTGGTTTCTATCACTACACCTTCCACCAATTCCCTATCTTTGGCTGTAGTGCCAAACTCGGGGGTAGATCGGGCAAACTTAACCAAATCGGCGATTTGTAAAACCGTTTTGAGGTTATTGATAGTTTCCCTTTCCAACTCCAACTGCCCCGATTGTTTTAAAGCCTCTAATTTTAGTAACAGCTCATCGGTGGTGCTCTCCAGAGCGGAGATTTTGGCTTCTTCTTCCAAATAGCGCCTCACTACATCGGTCAGCCGTGAATAGTACTGTTTGTATTCCTCTTGTATGGAGGGGGTAACGGTTTCCAGGGCTTTTAGTTCCTCAATCGCACGTTCGAAGGGAGGCAATTTTCTCTTGCGTTCTTCTCTTCTTTTTTTGGCAAAGAAAAAGGCGTAAATCAATGCCACCAATAATAATACCGCCAATGCCCCATAAACAATACTTTGGGTGAGGGCATCAAAATTTTGCGCTACTACTGCAACAGGTTTGATATCAAAAAGTTTTTGTTTGAGGGTGTCAACCGGAACGTTAGCTACCTGAACCAGAAGGGAATCTGATATTTTGGAAAAACCGTTGACCGTTACCTTTTGGGGAGGCAACCAGTAGGCCCCGGAGTCAAACTGTATCAGGGCGTATTTTTTGGTAAAAAGATAATGACTTTGGGCTCTGATGGTGTCGATAGAACTTTCTTCTAAAACTTCAAAAGGCGCAAAAAATGGTTGCTCTGAAAAAGTGATCTGTGCGGTAGAGTCAGCCTTTACTTGAAGAATGTATTCTATTTGTTCTCCTATCCGCATTTTGGTTGTATCTACTGCCACTTGCACATCATAGCCCATTTGGGCAAAAAGCAAAGGTGTAGAAAAGAGACAGGCCCACAAAAGCAAAATCTTTCCCTTCATTTAGCCTCTGGATTTAAAATAGTTCAACAACTTTTTGACATAGCTCTCGTCCAGCCTACTGTGCAAAGTTCCTGCACCATTTTTATGAAAAAGGTTTTCAAATTCGCTCACCACAAAACGGTATTGGTCTGCATAGGCTTTTCTAACGCTGGCCGATTGGGTATTGACCCAAGCCGTCTGACCCGTTTCGTTATCTACCATGGGAACCAAACCGATATTAGGCATATTTTCTTCGTGTCGGTCGTAAATTCTAATCCCTGTTAGATCATGTTTTTTGGCTACGATCCTCAGGGTCTTTTCATAGCCACTGTCCATAAAATCGGACATCATAAAGACTATGGCTTTCTTTTTCATCACTCCCGATAAAAATTCAAGGGCATTGCCGATACTCGTTTTTTGACTTTGGGGTTTATATTCCAAAAGTTCACGTATGATCCGCAAAACATGAGAACGTCCTTTTTTGGGTGGGATGAACAATTCTATCTGATCCGAAAAGAGGATCAATCCCACTTTATCACTGTTTTGCATGGCCGAAAAAGACAATGTTGCAGCGATTTCGGTCAATTCCTCTCTCTTGAATTGTCCTTGAGTACCAAACAACTCTGATCCACTGACATCGATCATCAACATGAGGGTCAACTCCCTTTCTTCCTCAAAAACCTTTACAAAGGGTTCGTTGTAGCGGGCTGTCACATTCCAGTCGATGCTTCTCACATCATCCCCATATTGATATTGGCGCACTTCACTGAAAGTCATTCCCCTACCTTTGAAGGTACTGTGGTATTCTCCTCCAAAGATATTATCGCTCAATCGACGGGTCTTGATTTCAATTTTACGAACTTTTTTTAAGAGTTCCTTAGTGTCCATGGGTGCTAGAATTTGAAGTAAAAAAAGACGTAAGTCCTATGGGACTTCAACCTCATTGATGATTTGGCTGATCAAATCTTCAGTGGTCACATTTTCTGCCTCGGCTTCGTAAGTCAATCCGATACGGTGCCTCAATACATCGTATATGACAGCACGAACATCTTCAGGAATGACATAGCCTCGGTGTTTTAAAAAGGCGTGACATTTGGCAGCAGTTGCCAAATTGATACTTCCACGGGGAGAAGCACCAAAACTGATTAAGGGTTTGATGGAGGCCAAGTTGTAGCGTTCCGGATAACGGGTAGCAAAAACCAGATCGAGGATGTATTTTTCAATTTTTTCATCCATATAGATTTCCCTAACGGTCGATTGTGCAGTTTCAATCTGTTTGGTAGTTACTACTGACTTGACTTTTTCTTTAATGTTTTTGAGATTTAAACGGACGATGACTTGCTCTTCTTCCAGCTTGGGGTAATCAATGATGGTTTTGAGCATAAAACGATCCACCTGAGCTTCTGGTAGAGGATAGGTTCCCTCCTGTTCAACAGGGTTTTGGGTTGCCATGACCAAAAAGGGAGCGGGGAGTTTAAAGGTGGTATCACCAATGGTTACCTGCTTTTCCTGCATTGCCTCGAGCAATGCTGACTGAACCTTTGCTGGGGCCCGGTTGATCTCATCTGCCAAAACAAAATTTGCAAATACAGGCCCTTTTTTAATAGTGAAATCGTTTTCCTTAATATTATATATCATAGTTCCCACAACATCGGCGGGGAGTAAATCGGGAGTAAATTGGACCCTACTGAACTGCCCTTTTACGGCCTGACTTAGGGTGTTGATGGCTAGAGTTTTTGCCAATCCAGGTACACCCTCCAAAAGAATATGACCACGACCCAACAGACCTATCAGCAAACGCTCGATCATCTCTTTTTGTCCGATAATCACCTTATTAATTTCGAGGGTCAAAAGGTCGACAAAGGCACTTTCTTTTTCAATCTTTTCATTGATTGCTTTAATGTCAACGGACTTGTTAATTGTTTGTTCCATAGTGTAGTATCAATTAAAACGTTATTCAGGGGTGCAAAATTCAAAAATATTTTTGTCTTGAATTGTTAACAATTGGTTAAAAATTTAGCTGTCAAAAGGGTTTTTTACATCTTATATACAGCCTGGTTTTCAAATTGTAATTTAAAAGAATTTAAAAAGATACAAAAGAGAAAAACAATAATATGTATTTCAAATTGATAAGTACTTTACTAGCTCTAAAAAAAAGATAGTTGAATTAATCTAAACCTTCGGGATATAAAAAATGATTGTAAGGAAAACGGGTAATGTGAATTTTCCGGGTTTCGGAATAGACTCTTTCCCGAAAAGTCTGAAGATTTTCTTTGTTGATGGCAGAAATGAACACTGCTCGGTCATTGATCCTATGCATCCAAGTCGATTGCCATTCATCAAGGCTGTAGTGCTTTGAAGTCCGTTTTGCCACAAGGTCGGTTTCGTCCCAGGGTTCAGATTTATAAGCATCAATTTTATTAAATACCATGAGCGTTGGCCTATCCAAACTTTGGATTTCACTCAAGATTTGATTAACGGACTCAATATGCTCCTCAAAATTGGGATGAGAAATATCCACCACATGCAATAATAAGTCAGCTTCTTGTACTTCATCTAAAGTACTTTTAAAAGATTCTACCAGTTGTGTAGGCAGTTTGCGAATAAAGCCGACGGTATCACTGAGTAAAAAAGGCAAATTGCCAATAACCACTTTGCGAACGGTTGTATCGAGGGTTGCAAAAAGTTTGTTTTCGGCAAAAACCTTGCTTTTGGCAATGACATTCATCAGAGTCGATTTGCCGACATTGGTATAACCCACCAAGGCGACCCTGACCAAGGCCCCACGGTTTCCCCTTTGGGTGGCCATTTGCTTGTCAATGGTAATTAGTTTTTTCTTGAGTAAGGAAATTTTATCCCTCACAATACGTCGGTCGGTTTCGATTTCTGTTTCCCCCGGTCCACGCATCCCGATCCCACCACGTTGGCGCTCTAAGTGGGTCCAAAGTCCTTTAAGGCGCGGTAACAAATATTCATATTGGGCCAATTCAACCTGCGTTCGGGCATAACTGGTTTGAGCACGCTGGGCAAAAATATCAAGGATCAAACCGGTACGATCCAAAATTTTACAGCGCAAAATCTTTTCGATATTTCCCTGTTGTGCGGGGGTTAACTCATCGTCAAAAACAACAGTTGTCACTTCGTTTTCACTGACATAACTTTCGACCTCGGCCATTTTTCCCGAACCAATAAAAGTTTTGGGGCTGGGAATTTGCATTTTTTGAACAAAGCGCTTGAGTACCTGCCCTCCGGCTGTATGTGTCAAAAAGGCTAATTCGTCAAGATACTCTTTGGATTGGATAGAACCCTGCTGGTTGTTGATGATCCCCACAATCACAGTATTTTCGAGCGTAAGCGATTTGGCTTCGATCATGAGGTTACTTCTTCCAAGTTTTTAGTGCCAAGCGATTACCATCAAATTGGGCGTAAGTGTTGTGGGTGATCCAATCACCCAAATTGATGTATTGGGAATTTTCACCTAATGGAATTTCTAAAGGCAGATGTCGATGCCCAAAAATAAAATAGTCAAAGTGTTCATTTTGAAGCTTTCTTTTTGAGTAGGCCACCAACCACTCTTTATCTTCCCCCATAAATTTGACATCTTCCTCTCCAGAAATTAGTTTATTTTTTTTAGAAAGGTATTGCCCCAATTGAACCCCCCAATCGGGATGAAGCCAACGAAAAAGCCATCGAGAGAGTGGGTTTGTAAAGAAGTTTTTCATGCGTTTGTAACCCTTGTCCCCTGGGCCTAATCCATCTCCATGACCAATAAAAAACCTAGTTTTTCCCACAGTCAAAGTGATGGGTTGGTGGTAAACAGTAATGTCCAATTCTCTCTGAAAATAATCTCGCATCCACAGGTCGTGATTGCCGACAAAAAAAGTAATCGGAATCCCCGCATCGGAAAGCTCTGCCAGTTTACCGAGTACCCTAACAAAACCTTTGGGGACTACAGTTTTATATTCAAACCAAAAATCAAAAAGATCTCCTAACAAATAGATGGCTGCGGCATCTTTTCTAACTTCTTCCAACCAAGTGACAAAAAACTTTTCTCTTTCCCGACTTTGTTTTTCATCGGGCAAACCCAGATGATTGTCAGAGGCAAAGTAAATTTTTTTGTTTTTTGGAAGCTCCATAAAATATGAATTTAGATTAGGCCATGGCCTGACCCAAATCTTCGATCAAATCTTGAACGTCCTCAATACCAACACTTAAGCGGATCAATCCATCGACAACTCCACTTTTTTCGCGATCAGCTTTAGGTATGGAAGCGTGGGTCATAGAAGCAGGATGTCCAGCTAAACTTTCTACCCCACCCAGTGATTCAGCTAGAGTAAAGAGCTTTAAGTTCTCCAATATATCTATAGCTGTTTTTAGATCTCCGCCTCGGGGTACAAATGAGATCATACCGCCAAAAGCGTTCATTTGTTTTTGGGCGATCTCGTGATTGGGATGATCGACTAATCCAGGCCAATATACCTTTTCAATTTTGGGATTTTGTTGGAGGTAAAAGGCCACCGCAGCACCATTTTCACAATGTCTTTCCATCCTCAGGTGTAGGGTTTTGATACCCCTAAGGGTGAGAAAGCAATCCATAGGTCCGGGTACGCCCCCGCCAGAATTTTGGATAAAGGCGAGTTTTTCTTGAAGGTTGTCATCGTTGACCACCAACAATCCCAAAATTGTATCACTATGTCCGGCCAGGTATTTAGTTGCAGAATGTAAAACGATATCGGCGCCCAGATCCAAGGGCAGTTGCAAGTAAGGTGTTGCAAAGGTATTATCAACAGCGACCAAAACGTTATGGGCTTTTCCCAATGCGGCAATGGCTTGGATATCTACTACTTTCATCATAGGATTGGTCGGGGTTTCTATCCAAATCAGTCGGGTGTTGTCGTTAAGGAATTGGGCCACGTTATCGAGCTTTTCCATATTGACAAAATGAATTTTTAAACCATATTTATCAAATATTTGGGTCATTAATCGATAGGACCCACCGTAAAGATCGTCGGTAGAAATGATTTCATCTCCGGGTTTAAAAAGTTTGAGAATGGTGTCCATTGCGGCCATACCTGAAGCGAAGGCCAAACCGTGTTTAGCATTTTCGATACTGGCAATGGAACGCTCCAAGGCAGAACGGGTGGGGTTATGTGTCCGACTATATTCATAACCTTGGTGAACCCCCGGGGTGGTTTGAGCATAGGTAGAGGTTTGATAAATGGGTGGCATCACCGATCCATAAGCTTTATCCGGTTGCTGACCTCCATGAATAGTAGCACTGTTAAAACGCAATTTTTTCGCCATTGCAGTCTATTTAATTTACTGCAAAGGTATTGGAATTTTAGGAAAAAGATTCAGGATGGGTTAAAGAAAGAAAAACTACTAAATTAGGAAGATTAGGCAGTTAACCGAATCAAACCAGCGTAGAACCAAAACCGTATTACTAAGTCATGTTAAATATTAAAAAATGAAATACAAAAAGATCGAAAAACATGGGTTCAAGACTTTTCATTATCGAACTAAAAACCATTTATTTGCAATATAAATTAAAAAGATGAATTTTATCCTTTATCTGAGCAGTTGTAGCACTTGCAAAAAGATCATAAAGGCAATGGAGTTGCCTGAGGAGCTCAGGCTGATCGATATCAAAAAAGAACCCCTTAGCAAAAATCAGTTGGACTTTTTGTATCAAAATACTGGCAGTTATTTGGCTTTGATCAACAAACGGGCTCTGTTGTTTAAGCAACGACAAATTGACACCCAACAGCTCACAGAGGATTTCGCCAAAAATTTGCTTATGGACCACTATAGCTTTCTCAAACGTCCAGTATTGGTTTATAGAAATAAAGTATTTATTGGTAACACTAAGGCTGTGGTTGCGGAAGCTAAAAAATGGATTGATGAGCACTAGATCTTGGGCACTTGTGGCCGCAGGGGGAGCCACAGCCATTTATGGACTCAACCATACCATAGCCAAGGTGGTGATGCCAGATTATGTCGGTGCTTTTGGGTTTATTTTTATTCGTACTGCAGGAGGCGCTATGCTGTTCTGGTTACTAAGTTTATTTTTAAAATCAGAGGAAATTAAGCGAGCTGATTACCTCCGTTTATTTCTAGCTGCACTGATGGGCATGTGTATTAATATGCTTTCATTCTTTAAAGGATTAGAGCTTTCAACCCCGGTAAATAGCGGAATTTTTGCCACTACCACTCCAATCATCATTCTGTTGCTCTCCTACCTTTTTTTAAGTGAGAAAATTGGAACCAGAAAGTTTCTAGGTATCGCCATGGGGTTTACCGGTGCCATGATACTATTACTCTATGGCACTCAAAATACGACAAGTGCTCCCAATGTGGTATTAGGAAACATCTTCTTTATTATCAATTCAATCTTTTTTTCGTCATTTATCATTGTGGTCAAACCCCTATCAGAAAAATATAACACCGTGACCATTATGAAATGGTTATTTCTCATTGGCTTTGTACTCACATTTCCAGTAACTATTGGAGAATATACTATGGTTGATTGGAGGAATATGCCTTTTGATGTACTTTGGAGGGTAGCGTTTGTTGTTTTGGGAACAACCTTTTCGACCTATTTGCTCAACCTCTATGCCTTGCGGAATTTACAGGCCTCGACCGTTGGTGCATTTGCCTATGCCCAACCAATCATTGCCATAGGCTATGCCGTCTATACTGGAAATGACAGCCTGGATGGGGTCAAGGTAGTTGCTTGTTTGGTGATTATGACGGGTGTTTATATGGTTTCCAAAAAAAACATTAAAAGTTAGAGGTAAGTCCCAGGGTCTTAAAAAAATATCATTAGAGGTAGAGATTAATTATGACTACTTTATTATTTTTGACGAATATTTTAATAACTAAAAATTTACAATGAATAAATCCCTAGCATTTTTAGTAGTACTAGCTGTAACGATCGCTTGTGGTCCAAAAAAAGAGAAAAAGAAAGAAAAATTTCAATACAAAAGAACTCAAGTAGAAGATAAAAACGATTTGGTAGATGATGATCAAAATCAGATTAAAATTATTTTAAACTCATATGATAACATGATATACGATAAAAAAACTATTGAGGTTAAATATGGTAAAAATATAATGCTTACACTAAATCACAAAGGTAAAATTGGAAAAGAATTTATGGGACATAACTTTGTTCTTTTAAAGATTGGAACTGATGTTGATGAATTCGCCAAAAGGGCTGTTAATGCAAAAAACACAGACTACATTCCTGGGGGGGAGGATACTATTGCATATACAAAAATGATTGGCGGTGGAGAGACCACAACAATTAATTTTAAAGCTCCTGAGCCAGGGGAATATGAATACATTTGTTCGTTTCCTGGTCATTATAATTTGATGAGAGGAAAGTTAATTGTAAATAAGTAATAGTTTAAATTGACCAAATCTTACCACCAGTAGTTTCCATAAGGTCCACACACCCTCTTTGTTCTCCAGGAATTGGGGCATATGCTAATATATTTTCCCCTATGTATTCATTAGTTCTAAATGCAGTGATAGATAGAGAGCGTAATTGATTCGCAAAGCCATAAGCTAACGCCTCCTTTGGTAATTTAGGAGACTCACTTTTATTTTTTAAAGCTTTTTGATAGTCAGAATTTTGTTTTTTCCAAGAACTATTTTTCTTAAAATCTGCTTTGAGGTATTTTGCTAATTGAAAATCTAAATCTTCACTAGTCAATTTGTTCGCATTACTTTTTCCAGAATCAAAAAGAGAAACTTCAATAAAACTATCTAATCCTAATGATATTTTCTTTTGTACTTTCTTAGAGTAAATAGTATAAATATAACCATCCAAAAATTCGGGTAGTTTAAGATTAATAGCACCAGGAATTTCAGACTCAGGAAGTATTAACTCCATTAATTGAGATACAATAGCAAACTGATTTTTATCGAAGTACTCGGGAACAAAATTAGAAGAGTTATTTTGGCAGCTATGAAAAATTCCAACTACTGCAGGAGTCAAAGTGATGGCTCCTGTGCCGCAACCAATTGTTTTTAATGCTTTTCTTCTGTCCATTATTGGTAATTAAAATTAAAGGTTCATCTTTTTTAATTCTTTTACTGCATGATTTACAGCTCTTGCTGTAATTGCCATATAAGTTAATGAGGGGTTAACATTACCCGAGGAAGTCATACAGGATCCGTCAGTCACAAAAACATTTTTTACAGAGTGAATTTGATTAAACTTATTTAAAACAGAAGTTTTTTTATCATGCCCCATTCTAGCTGTACCCATTTCATGTATTCCAGCACCATAATAATATCCATTATCTCTGGTTTTAACATTTTTAAATCCTGCTGACTCAAGCATTTCTCCAATCTGTTGCAGCAAGTGCTTTCTCATTTTGTATTCATTTTCTTTTATTTCAGCATCAAAGGTTACAGTGGGGAGTCCCCACTTATCTTTTTTACCATAATCCAGATACATCTTATTATCATGGTAAGGTAGTATTTCTCCGAAACCACCAAGGTTTATTTTCCAAGGTCCAGGGGTCTGAATTGATTCTTTAAATTTGGATCCATAAGCTTGATCGGAATCATTGCCTTTATTTTGTCCTCTTTTTGCACTTCCCTGAAAACCATATCCTCTCAAAAAATCCTTTACATCTGTCGACCCACCGATGTTAACAAATCTTGGAATATAAATACCTCCTGGTCTTCTTCCAGTGTAATACTTATCCTCAAATCCCTCAATTTCAGCGCTTGCCCCTAATCTGAGATGATGATCCATCAAATTATGTCCTAGTTCTCCTGAATCATTACCTAGTCCGTTTGGGAAACGATCAGAAACTGATTGTAATAAAATTGAAGTAGATGCAATGGTTGATGCACACAGAAAGATAATTTTAGCTTTATACTCTGTTACTTCATTTGTCTCAGAATCAATTACTCGAACTCCACTTGCCCTGTCATTTTTTTCATCATAAATGATTTGGGTAACAATTGAATTAGGTCTAAGTGTCATGTTTCCTGTTGCATCTGCGGCTGGTAAGGTAGATGAATTACTACTAAAGTATGCCCCATATGGACAACCTCTTCTGCATCTATTCCTATATTGACATGTAACACGACCTAGTCCAGGTTTGGTTCCTTCAGTAATATGAGCTACTCTTGCGTTTGTAATAAGTCGGTCATTGTATTTATTCGCTATTTCATCTTTAAACTTTTCTTCAGCACATGTTAATTCCATTGGTTTTAAAAACTCACTGTCCGGGAGTTGAGGTAAGCCTAACTTTTCTCCAGAAACACCAATATATTTTTCAACATAACTGTACCAAGGTGCTATGTCTTCATATCTAATTGGCCAATCAATGGCAATGCCCTCCTTAGCATTGGCCATAAAATCGAAATCGCTAAATCTATAAACTTGCCTTGCCCACATTAAAGATTTTCCACCAACATGATAGCCACGTACCCAGTCAAAAGGCTTCTCTTCGTTATAAGGATGCTCATTATCATCTACAAAAAAATGAGAAGTTGACTCATGAACTGCATATCTAGTAGATCTGATTTGCCTAAATTGTTTTTTTTCAATTTCGTGAGTGGTTTTATCTCCGCCTTTGAAATCCCAAGGATCCATATTTGCCGTATGATAATCAGTTATGTGCCTTATCATTCTTCCTCTTTCAAGAACCAGTGTTTTTAGTCCACTTTCACATAACTCTTTCGCTGCCCAACCACCACTTATCCCAGTTCCAATTACTATTGCGTCATATTCTAGGCTCATATACAAAAAAATTTTGTTCTATTCTCAATAAAAATAAGGACTTATAAAAGATTAAAGCCTTTATTACAAAAAAAATTATGGATTAATATCAATTTTGGTTTTGAAAAATTAATCCTATTTTTACTTAAAAGGTAAAAATAAATCAAAATGAGTAAAATTCGACTGGGTGTATTGGGAGGGGGTGGAGATTCACTGATTGGTGTGTTGCACCGAGTGGCCTCCCATATGTATGACCGCTACGAGATTGTGGGAGGAGTATTTAATCCTGACTATGAGGAAAACATCAAATTTGCGAAACAAATCAGCGTAAACACCGATAGAGTTTACAAAGATTTTGATACGTTTGTTGCGGAGGAATCTGCCAAACCCGAAGGTGAAAAGGTTGAGGTAGTCTCTGTTTTAACTCCCAATTTTTTGCATTACCCTATGGCCAAAAAACTGTTGGAAAACGGTTTTAATGTTATTTGCGAAAAGCCGCTGACTACTACATTAGATGAGGCCAAAGAACTGCAAGTACTCCAAAAAAAGCACAAGGCTATCTTTGCAGTGACCTATACTTACACAGGCTACCCCATGGTCAGAGAAATGAAAGATATGATCGCCAATGGTCTTATTGGTGATATCCACAAGGTGGATTTACAATATTATCAGGGATGGATCAACCCGGTGATTCACGACAAAGAAAAAAGGAGTAAAGTATGGAGATTGGATCCCAAAAAAACTGGAATCAGTTCTTGTATCGGAGACATCGGTACCCATATTTTTAACATGTTAGAATACGTAACGGGCTTCGAAGTTTCGGAATTACTTTCCGATCTCAATACCCTATACGACGATAACCCCTTAGACATTGACGGATCGATTTTAATTCGCATGGAAAACAAGGTCAAAGGATTGTTACGAGCCAGTCAAATTGCCACAGGTGATGAGAACAACATTACAGTGGCCATCTATGGACGTGAGGGGGCATTGAAATGGGAGCAAGAAAATCCAAATTATTTGTACCACCTTAAAGACGATGAACCCAGAAGATTGATCAAACCAGGAAATGCTGCCTACAATACGGCTGTATCTTTGGACGGCACCAAACTTCCTGCAGGTCATCCCGAAGGGATTTTTGATGCCATGGGGAATATTTACAAGGGAGTAGCCAAAGCACTCAGGGAAGAAAAACAGTACAATGGAGAATTTCCTACCCTTTACGAAGGAGTCAGAGGGATGTTATTTATACAAAAAACAGTAGAATCGAATCAAAAAGGAAACGTATGGGTAAGCATGGAAAATCAATGAAGACCGTAAAGGGACCTGCGGTTTTTTTGGCGCAGTTTGTGGATAAACAGGCTCCCTTTAATTCACTAGACGGTATGTGCCAGTGGGCTGCCAACCTTGGTTATAAAGGGATTCAAATTCCCACATGGGAGGGTTTTTTAATCGATTTGGATAAGGCTGCCGAAAGCCAAACCTATTGCGATGAACTAAAAGGCAAAATCAATTCCTATGGGTTGGAAATCACAGAACTTTCCACCCACCTTCAAGGACAATTGGTCGCTGTTCATCCTGCTTACGACTTAATGTTTGATAGCTTCGCCCCCGATGCCTTCAGAAACAATCCCAAGGCCAGAACACAATGGGCTATAGAAACTCTTAAAAAAGCTGCCAAAGCAAGTAATCGATTGGGACTGAACGCCCATGCGACTTTCTCCGGTGCCCTATTATGGCACACTTGGCACCCTTGGCCTCAACGCCCCGAGGGATTGGTCGAAATGGGGTTTAAAGAATTGGCTGAAAGATGGCTCCCCATCCTCAACACCTTCGATGAAAACGGAGTTGATGTTTGCTACGAAATCCATCCCGGTGAAGACCTCCACGATGGGGTAACCTTTGAACGCTTTTTGGAAGCTACTAGAAATCACAAAAGAGTTAACATTCTTTATGATCCGAGTCATTTTGTTCTCCAACAACTAGATTATATAGAATACATCGACCACTATCACGAGTTCATCAAATCTTTCCACGTTAAAGATTCGGAATTTAAACCAAATGGAAAAAAAGGAGCCTTTGGAGGCTACGGCGATTGGATTGATCGTGCAGGGCGCTATCGTTCTCCCGGTGACGGACAAATCGATTTTAAAACCATTTTTACTAAGCTCACAGAATACGGCTGCGATGTTTGGGCAGTAATGGAATGGGAATGCTGTATCAAAAGTCCCGAGCAAGGGGCAAGAGAAGGCGCACCCTTTATTAAATCTCACATCATCGAGGCTACTCAAAAGACTTTTGATGACTTTGCCGGTACCGATATCGATGAAAATCACCTAAAAAAAATTCTCAATATTTAATTTTAAACAAATGAAAAAAATATTATTAATTGTATTTGTGTCCCTAATTTTGGCCTGTAATCAAACCCCTAAAAAAAAGAAAGTAACTGCAGAAGCTGCCCCGGCTCAGAATGAATGGGTAGATCTATTCGATGGAGTTACCTTCAAAGGTTGGCATCAATTTAATGAAACCGAAATGAGTTCGGCCTGGATAATAGAGGACGGAGCTATGGTATTGCCCGATGGTACTGGAAGTGGAAAAGGCAATAACATTGTAACGGACAAGGAATATACCAACTTTGAACTTTCCATTGAATGGAAAATTGTTGAAGGAGGAAACAGCGGTATTTTTTGGGGAGTAAAAGAAGGAGAGGGTTACAAAACTCCCTATCAAACAGGACCAGAAATCCAAGTATTGGATAATGAGCGTCATCCAGACTCATTTAAAAAACCAAAGTTTCATCAAGCGGGAGCACTTTACGATATGGTTCAGCCCACTCAGGAAGCATGCAAACCTGCTGGAGAGTGGAATCACGTTTTAATTTCAATCAATTACAACACCAATAAGGCAAGTGTTAAACTCAACGATGTGGAAATAGTAACTTTTTCGTTAACTGGACCGGATTGGGATACTTTGGTGGCCAATTCCAAATTCAGTGACTGGGATGATTTTGCCAAATTCAAAACGGGAAAAATAGGACTTCAAGATCACGGTGATGGTGTCAGCTATCGCAACATAAAAATCCGTGAATTGTAGCAGCCTATGATTCAATCGATGACCGGCTTTGGGAAAGCCGAAATCCAGTTTGAAAACAAAAACTATGTGTTTGAGTTGCGATCACTTAACAACAAGGGCCTGGAAATCAATGCCCGGCTGCCTGTTCATGTCAGGGAAATCGAAATTCAACTCAAAAAGATCACAGGAGAATTTCTCAAAAGGGGTAAGATCGATTTGAATCTT
Organism: uncultured Flavobacteriaceae bacterium; assembly: GCA_913020475.1. Lineage (GTDB taxonomy): Bacteria > Bacteroidota > Bacteroidia > Flavobacteriales > Flavobacteriaceae > UBA8316. The sequence continues at coordinate 29,102 of CAJVZM010000002.1, read as the reverse complement.
AACATCGAAAACATTAGTGAATCCACTGCCAAAACCATTCATATAGGTACGGTTAATCAATACATCGAACAGCTTAGAAGTATAGAAGACGGAAATCGTTTGGAGTTGCTCAAAATTGCCCTTAAGCTGCCCGACACGCTCAAAACTGAGGTCAAAGATTTTGATGAACCTGAAATTGAATTGATCGAAAGTTTATTGAAAAAAGCTATAGATGCCCTGAATGGATTCCGGTCTGATGAAGGAAAAATTCTAGAAATCGAATTCAATAAAAGATTGGTCAATCTGGAAAGGCTTCTTGAAGAAGTAGAAATCATTGATCCCCAGAGGAGAACCAAAATCAAAGAAAAATTAAACTCTGCTTTGGAAAGCCTCCCTACTGAAGTTGATCAAAATCGGTTTGAGCAGGAGCTGATTTATTATTTGGAAAAATACGACATCACCGAAGAGAAAGTCCGGCTCAAAAATCATATTGATTATTTTAAAAAGACTTTGGACAGCGAAACTTCCAATGGTAAAAAACTCGGATTTATAGCACAAGAGGTTGGAAGAGAGATCAATACCATTGGATCAAAAGCTAATCATGCAGGACTTCAAAAGCTGGTCATCCAGATGAAGGATGAATTGGAAAAAATGAAGGAGCAATTATTGAATGTATTATAATTGAAAAAAGGAAAACTCATTGTCGTATCGGCCCCATCGGGTAGTGGTAAAACCACTTTGGTTCAATCCTTATTGAGCCAAAACCTTCCTTTGTCTTTTTCTATTTCGGCAACCTCTCGTACCCCACGTAGTAAAGAGCAGGATGGTGTAGATTACCATTTTTTAGAATTGGACGATTTTAAAAAACAAGTTGAGGCGGAAGCTTTTGTAGAATACGAAGAAGTTTATCCGGGAAAGTTTTATGGAACCTTGAAGTCTGAACTGGAAAAAAAATGGTCAAAAGGACAACACGTTATTTTTGATGTAGACGTAGTCGGAGGTCTGAATATCAAATCCCAATACCCCGACCAGACCTTAGCTATTTTTATACAAACACCTAGTTTGGATATTTTGGAGCAACGACTGCGCTCAAGAGGGACTGAAAGTGAGGCAGTGCTTAAAGAGCGAATTGCTAAAGCAAAAATGGAAATCGAACAAGGTTCAAAATTCGATTTTTTGCTAATAAATGATGATCTGGAGATTTGCAAAAAAAACTTCTCAGACAGGGTCAAAGCATTTTTAGACCAAGTATAAGTAATGAAAAATATCGGGCTGTTTTTTGGATCCTTTAATCCCATCCACAAGGGGCATTTGGCAGTGGCCAATTTTTTTACCCAAAACAGTAATTTGACAGAAGTATGGTTGGTAATCAGTTCCCAAAGTCCATTCAAAGAAAAAAGCAGTTTGATGGAAAACCACCACCGATTGGCCATGGTTGAATTGGCAATTGAGGGCAATCCTAAACTTAAAGCCTGTTCTGAAGAATTCGATCTGCCCAAACCCAATTACACGCTTGATAGCTTAAACCATCTGAAAAAAAAATATCCAGAAAATCAATTTACCCTTCTAATGGGCCAAGACAATGTGGCAATGTTCGACCGATGGAAAGAGCACAACCAAATTTTGGATCAGTTTCAAATCTTTGTTTATCCACGCTCCCAATCCGACAAGATCCCTACAAAACTTTTAAAACATCCAAAGATTCATTATTTTGATGCAGATTTGGTGGAAGTTTCTGCGACCGAGATTCGAAATGTTATTAAAAATAAAAAACCGTTTACGAATTTGATCCCTGTTAAAGTTGCAGAATATTTTGAAAAATTCAATCCCGATAATTAAGCCCATCAAATGAAAAATATCAAACCGAGTAAACTGTTTTTAAAGACATCCTATACAGCTTGGGAAGAGGTAGAACCAAAGATCAAAAGAAAAATCTTGGGTTATGACAATCAACTCATGTTGGTTCAAGTGCATTTTGAAAAAGGTGGCATAGGGGTGGAACACCAACATCAACACTCCCAGTCCACCCTTATAGGGTCGGGTGTGTTTGAAATCAGCATCGATGGGGTAACACAAAGATTGGAAAAAGGGGATTCGTTTTACGTACCTCCCAATACCCTTCACGGTGCAGTATGTCTCGAGGAAGGAGAACTCATCGACGCTTTTAGTCCCGTTAGGGATGATTTTATTGGTTAAAATGCAATACTAGCTTTTCTCCAAAACGACACTCAGTGAAACAGCAATGTTTTCCCTGCTCCATTTTTTAATATCTGCCATCTGATTGCGGGCCTTGTTTTTTTTGCGGAAGGCTTTCTCTATAAAGGCTTTTATGGCCTCAATATCTTCCGCATCGATCATTTGAGCAAAAGAAGCTAGACTTAATAATTTTCCAGCTTCAGATTGGGGATCACCGATAGAAAGCACAGGAACTTCTGTAGCTAGATACTCCAGTAATTTCCCAGATATCATGTCTAGATCGGCTCCTTTAAAAATAAAGTTGAGTAACAAATCTCCACTTTTCATCAATGCAATGGCTTCTTTGTGGGGAAGATAACCCTTGAAATCAATCTCAATTTTGGGGGCCGTTTGTCGGATATTCTCCAAAATGTGATCATTGATATTTCCAGCCAAAGAAAGTCGAATATAGGGATGATCGGCCATTTCGTTGAGTACTTTGATCACAGGAATATAGTCTTGATTATCGGTCAACAAACCCGTGTATACGATGTGAAAGGGTTTTATAGAAGTTTTAGGGACAGCCAATATCAAATCCTGATCATAGCCATTGGGCAGTATATGAAACTTTTGGTTAGGGGCTTTAATTGTCAATTTTTGAACGAAATTTCCCCCCACTGTAGTAAATATACCATCGGCATTTTGAAGGACTTTACTTTCCCAACTGACGTCTTTCTTTTGAGCTAAAACAGTTCGATAGAGGTCTTTATTGTAAAAGATATCGGTCCAAGGGTCACGAAAATCAGCCCACCACTGGATGTCGAATTGGGCTTTGAGCTGGAGTCCGACCAAATGGCTGGAATGAGGTGGCCCGGTGGTGATTACTTTTTGAATGCCCTCTTTTTGAATAAGTTTTTTTGCTTCGGATAGAGCGAAGGTATTCCATCCTATTCGCGCATCGGGAATAAAAAAATTCCCCCTGATGAATGCGGAAAATTTGGCCATCCACCCTTTTTTATTTACATGTCCTTGAGGAATCACTTTTTTGCGGGAACCACTAATGAGTTTAGAATATATTTTTAGGGGTTCTTTGGTGTCCGTTTTGAGTACTGCAATGTCTTTGACCTCCTCCAATAACTGGTGATCCAAAACGGGATAGGAGGCTTGTTTTTCATCGACGGTAATGACACTAAGTTCCCACCCTAAGGCTTTGAGGTATTTGGCAAAATACATCCAGCGCTGCACTCCTGAGCCTCCCGAGGGTGGCCAGTAGTATGTCAGAATCAAAACCTTATTGAAATCTTTCAATAGTCAGCAATTATCTCAAAAGTAACTATTTCTTTTTTTTGTAAAGGGGAACAGAGGAACAGGCTTCTCCATAAAAAAGACTTTTGACAACGGGTTGTAATTTTGTAATTAGTTGAATGAAGGCATCATGGGGAACAGTTTTGTCACTACACCCTTTGATAATAACGGGTTTATCTTTGTATTGAGATATGTCCAAGAGTTGAATTTCTTCGGCAAATAGCTGTACCTCTAAATCATTAAGGGTTCCCAAAACAACTTTTCGTGCATAGGGTTGTAGATGAGTGGTAACCAACATGGCAGCCCAAGCAGGAAGGATGGCATCTGTAGAACAATACAATGCGATGAATTGATCTTGATAAACGCTCCAATCATGGGTCGTGAGTTGAGTTCGGAATTCCTTTTCTTTGAGCAGGAGTCCTTCATGTAACCACTGAGATATGTCAATGGATTGTCGCCTTCCGATTTGATATAGTTTTTCAAGATCGAAAGTAATTAAGGCACTTGCAGCCACACGATTGACAATGGTATCTGGCATTTATAGCATTCCTAATTCCAATTTGGCTTCTTCGCTCATCAGGTCTTGAGACCAAGGGGGGTCAAAGGTAATTTCTACCTCTGCATCCTTTACCTGGTCCAACGACTTTACTTTTTCTTCCACTTCACGGGGGAGAGTCTCTGCCACTGGGCAGTTGGGAGTGGTGAGGGTCATCAGTATTTTGACATCTGCATCTTCGTTGACAAAAACGTCATAAATCAAGCCCAGTTCATAGATGTCTACTGGTATTTCGGGGTCAAAAATAGTCTTGAGCACTTTTACAATTTTGTCCCCCAGTTCGGCCGTTTCGGTGATTTCTTGTGACATGATTAGTTCAATTGTGTTTTAAAAGCGATGGCATACATTTTTAATTGTTTGATCATTGAGACCAAGCCATTGGCTCGGGTGGGAGACAAATGTTCCTTTAAGCCGATTTTATCAATGAATTCAGTTCCTGCTTCGAGAATGGCATCGGGATGTTGGTGGGAAAACGCCCGTATCAAAATGGCGATGATCCCTTTGGTAATGATGGCATCGCTGTCGGCGGTAAAAATCAGTTTATCGTCCTGCAAATCGGCATGAATCCAAACTTTGCTCTGGCATCCTTTGATGATATAGTCATCGGTTTTATATTGAATATTTATAATGGGTAGGGATTTCCCCAACTCAATCATGTACTCATAACGTTGCATCCAGTCCTCGAACATGGAAAACTCCTCTACAATTTCTTCTTGTACCTCTTGTATGGTCTCCATACTCAAAATTAGTGATTTATTGTAACATTTGAATAGCCCTCTTGAGGGCCTCCACCATGCTGTCGATCTCTTCAAGGGTATTGTAAAAGGAAAAAGAGGCCCTGACCGTTCCGGGGATTTGGTAATAGTCCATAATGGGCTGGGCGCAGTGGTGTCCAGTTCTAACAGCAATGCCGAGTTTATCCAAAATACTACCGATATCATACGGGTGAATACCCTCCACATTGAAAGAGATTACTGCTGTTTTCTGGGGAGCAGTGCCATAAACTTTTAGATGAGGTATTTTTTGGAGTGCTTTGGTGGCATAATTCAAGAGCTCTTCCTCGTAAGCCGCAATCTGATCCATCCCTATGTTATTGATGTAGTCCAATGCAGCACCAAAAGCAATTCCTCCTGCGATATTGGGAGTCCCTGCCTCAAATTTATGGGGAAGATCAGCATAGGTGGTTTTTTCAAAAGTAACTTCGGCTATCATTTCTCCTCCACCTTGATAGGGGGGCAATCGATTGAGAGCAGATTCTTTACCATAGAGCATTCCTATTCCAGTCGGACCACAAAGCTTATGGGCAGAAGTAACATAGTAGTCCACATTCAAGGCCTGAACGTCAGCTTGGATGTGGGGGGAGGCCTGGGCGCCATCGATCAAAACCTCTGCTCCCCGGGCATGGGCTTTGTCGATAATATTTTCAATAGGATTGACGGTTCCCAAAGCATTGGAAACATGATTGACAAATACCAATCGGGTTTTGTCTGACAGCAGTTTGTCGTATTCATCCATGAGCAATACTCCCTCCTCGTTCATAGGGATGACTTTTAGTATTGCTCCTGTTTTTTCGCAAAGCATTTGCCAAGGAACAATATTGGAATGGTGCTCCAGGGCAGAAACGATCAGTTCGTCGCCCTGGTTCAACAACTGGGCATATCCATTACTTACCACATTTATTGAATGTGTAGTACCAGAAGTAAAAATGATCTCGTGGAGTTGGGCGGCGTTGAAATGTTTTTGAATTTTTTGGCGAGCCGCCTCATAAGCATCGGTGGCCTCTTGACTAAGCGAATGTACTCCACGGTGAATGTTGGCATTATATTTTTTGTAGTAATCGACTATTGTGTCGATCACCTGGACGGGTGTTTGTGAAGTAGCGGCATTGTCGAAATAAACCAACTGCTTGCCGTTTACTTCCCTAGCTAAAATGGGAAAATCTTTACGGATTTTTTGAACGTCCATGGGCTATAAATCAAATCCAAGATTGACCCCTAATTTTTTAGCAATCAATTTGTTGATGCGTTTTTTCAAAATGGGTAATTCTACGCTTTCCAATACATTGTTTGCAAAGGCATAGGTCATCAAAGCATTGGCTTCTTTTTTGGGAATTCCTCTTGAACGTAAATAAAACAACGCATCTTCATCCAATTGTCCTACCGTACAACCGTGAGAGCATTTTACGTCATCGGCAAAAATCTCCAATTGTGGTTTGGTATTGACCATAGCTTTGTCATCAAGAAGTATGTTGTTGTTTTGTTGGAAAGCGTTGGTTTTTTGAGCGATTTGATCTACATGGATTTTACCATTGAACACCCCTTTGGATCCTTCAGAAAAAACTCCTTTGTAATCTTGATGACTTTCGCAGTTAGGCGAAGCGTGGTCTACTAAAGTGTAGTGATCAACATGCTGTTGGTCTTCCAATAAGGTGACCCCCTTGAGGGTGGAATGACAGTATTGCCCTCTAAGGAAAAAATTTAAATTATTACGGATCAATTTACCCCCTAACGAAAAGGTATGCACCCTTACATTACTGTTTTTCTCTTGGGAAATATAGGTGTTGTCAATGAGAGAGGCAGTATTGAGATCATTTTGGATTTTATAATAATCTACAAAGGTATCCTGATGGGCATAAATTTCTGTAACTGAATTGGTAACTATATTGTGATCTTTGAGACTTTGGTGTCGCTCCAGGATTTGAACTTGAGCATTTTGATCGATCACAATCAGGTTTCTGGGTTGCAGCCACAAGGCTTTTTCTTTTCCCGTGGAAAAATGAATTATTTCAATGGGCTTTTCAGCCACCACACTCTTGGGAATGTAAACATAAGCTCCCTCTTGGGTGTAGGAGGTGTTTAGGGCTGTAAGGCTGTCATCTTTATTAGTGATTTTATTGAAATAGGTGTCGATAAGTTTTCTGTATTTGGCCTTGGACAGGGCAGCAGACATAAGACATACGTCCAAGCCGTCATGGGTAGTATCTGATAAAAAAGGGCTGTAAACACCATCGATGAAAACTACCTTGTAGGTATCTATTTCATAAAGGAAGTATTTCTTAACTTTTTTTAGTTGTATAGTGCTTTCTTTTTTAGGGAAAAGGGCGTAATCTTGTCGTACTATGGCATTGAGGGAGGTATATTTCCACGCTTCATCTTTACGAGAAGGGAAACCCATTTCTTCAAAGGTTTTCAGTGATTCCAATCTGGTTTGATGAACAGGATCAGAGAAGTCTATCCTTTCTTCAAAAGCTAAATGAGAGGCCAATAATTTTTCCTTAAACTCCATCAAATTTATGCCATTTCTTTAATCCAGTCGTAGCCTTTTTCTTCCAATTCTATAGCCAAATCCTTGGTTCCTGATTTGACAATTTTCCCGTCAAAAAGTACGTGTACAAAATCGGGGATTATATATTCCAATAATCTTTGATAGTGGGTAATGACTATGATTGCGTTATCATTGGAGCGCAATTTATTAACCCCGTTGGCCACAATTTTCAATGCGTCAATGTCCAAGCCAGAATCGGTTTCGTCAAGTATCGCCAGTTTCGGTTCCAACATAGCCATTTGAAAAATCTCGTTTCGTTTTTTTTCTCCACCAGAGAATCCCTCGTTCAGTGAACGGGAGAGGAAACGGGAATCAATTTCCAAAAGTGAAGATTTCTCTCTGATCTTCTTTAACATTTCATTGGCGGCCATGTCCTCCAGTCCCTTTGCTTTTCGGGAGGCATTGATGGCGGTTTTGATAAAGTTAGTAACGCTTACCCCAGGGATTTCAATAGGGTATTGAAAGGAGAGAAAGATACCTTTGTGGGCACGTTCTTCGGGAGACAATTCGGCTAAGTCTTCTCCTTCCAAAAGCATTGTACCTTGATTGACTTCGTAATCTTGATGGCCAGCGATAACGGAAGAAAGGGTACTTTTTCCAGAACCATTAGGCCCCATGATGGCATGTACCTCTCCAGCTTTGACATCCAAGTCAATACCGTTGAGAATTTGTTTTCCTTCTACTTTAGCATTAAGATTTTCTATGGTTAGCATAAGTTTTTTTTTATCCTACAGATCCCTCCAAGGAAATTTCTAACAATTTTTGCGCTTCCACGGCAAATTCCATGGGTAATTTATTCAATACTTCTTTACTGAAACCATTGACAACTAATGCAATGGCCTTTTCGGGGTCAATCCCCCTTTGATTACAGTAAAATATTTGGTCTTCCCCAATCTTACTGGTGGTGGCCTCGTGTTCGATCTGGGCAGTTTTATTTTTGACCTCTATGTAAGGGAAGGTATGGGCACCACATTGATTCCCCATCAATAGGGAATCGCATTGCGAAAAATTTCTTGCGTTGGTGGCTCGGGGATGAACTTGAACCAGACCGCGGTAGCTGTTTTGGGATTTTCCTGCAGAAATTCCCTTTGAGATGATGGTACTCTTAGTGTTTTTACCCAAATGGACCATTTTGGTTCCCGTATCGGCTTGCTGATAATTGTTGGTCAAGGCAATGGAGTAAAACTCTCCAATGGAGTTATCACCTTTAAGAATACAAGAGGGGTATTTCCAAGTTACAGCAGAACCTGTTTCTACCTGAGTCCATGATATTTTGGAATTTCTGTGGCAGATGCCTCTTTTGGTAACAAAATTGTAAACGCCCCCTTTACCGTTTTTGTCTCCGGGAAACCAATTTTGAACAGTGGAATATTTTATTTCGGCATTGTCTAAGGCTACGAGCTCGACTACTGCAGCATGCAGCTGATTTTCGTCTCGGGAGGGAGCAGTACAGCCTTCCAAATAACTCACATAACTGGATTCATCTGCTATGACGAGTGTTCTTTCAAACTGGCCCGTTCCGGCTTGATTAATCCTGAAATAGGTGGATAATTCCATGGGACAGCGGACCCCCTTTGGAATGTAACAAAAAGAACCATCAGAAAATACAGCAGAATTGAGAGCCGCAAAGTAGTTATCTTGAATGGGAATGACAGTACCTATGTATTTTTTTACCAAATCGGGGTATTCTTGTATGGCCTCGGATATGGAGCAAAAGATAATACCTTTTTCGGCCAAGGTATCTTTAAATGTAGTGGCTACCGATACAGAGTCCATGACAATGTCTACCGCCACCCCTGCCAGTTTCTTTTGCTCATCAAGAGAAATTCCCAGTTTATCAAAAGTTTTAAGTAACTCAGGGTCAACCTCATCCAAGGTTTTATATTGGTCTTTTTTCTTGGGAGCGGAATAATAAGATATTGCTTGATAATCGGGTTTTGAATATTGAACGTTGGCCCACTCTGGTTCCTCCATGTTCTTCCATGCCTCAAAAGCTTTCAAGCGCCACTGGGTCATCCACTCGGGTTCCTTCTTTTTTTGTGAAATGCGGCGAACAACTTCTTCGTTCAAGCCTACTGGAAAGGTCTCAGAATCGATATCGGTATAAAAGCCGTATTCGTATTCTTTGGTTTCTAGTTCCTTTTTTAATTCTTCTTCAGTATATGCCATCTTGCTCTATCTTAAAGGGAAAAACTTTCCCCACAGCCACAAGTTCGCTCCGCATTGGGATTGTTAAAAACAAAACCTTTGCCGTTCAAACCTCCGGAGTACTCAAGTGTGGTTCCCAAAAGGTAGAGTAAACTTTTTTTGTCAACTAAAATTTTGATTTGATTGTCTTCAAACAAACGGTCTTGTTCTGATTTTGCATTGTCAAAACTCAAATCGTAGGAGAGACCCGAACAGCCTCCACTTTTAACTCCCACTCTGACAAAGTCATCAATGGGATTGAATCCCTCATCAAGCATCAATTGTGATACTTTTTTTTGTGCATCGGGAGATACTTTTATCATTTGAAACAGTTATAATTATAAATCGTTACAAATATAGCGCATTTCCTTTTAAGAGTAGGCTTTTACTATCAATTCTGATTATGGTTCAATCGATATTTACTAATTCCAACGAGCCAGTAAAACATCCCCATTTCCTTTATTTTTTTCAAAAGGGGGATTTTTACTAAAAGTTTGACCCACAAGGAATACGCTTCCGTCACTCTGAACCAAAATATCATGGGCAAAATCTTCCCCCTCACCTCCCAAGGTCATGGTCTTTTTTTGGGATCCGTTTGAGGGGAAATACATCAAAAAGATATCGTTTTCTCCCTCATTTTTATCAAAGTCACCATCAGAACTTCGGGAGTAGCCGGTCAAGAAAATGGATCCCCGCTGCCATTCGCACATGGCGGTACCCTTGTCAAATTGACTGCCTCCAAAATTATAACTACCGACCAACCTTCCATTGGGATCAAGGGTAATTTGCCATACATCTGACCCCCCCTTGGAAAGTAACATGTCTTGATCGGAACTGTGGGTGTTGCCGATAATTCTATAATGACCGTAAGCATCTTGAATTACTTTTGAAGCTTCGTCAACCATACTCCCACCGAAGGAATTTTCCCAGAGCATCTTCCCCGATGAGGAGACCATAACGGTCCAAATATCATAACTGCCTTTAGGATTTTTTACATCCACGTCATCGCTTTCTGAGGTGCCCACCACTAAAAAATCTCCCTCTCGAGTCTGAATTGCATCGTAGGATCGGTCATTGCTGGTGCCTCCAAAATATCTTTGCCACTCTATATTTCCATTGGCATCCAATTTGTGGCACCAAAACTCCCCTACCCCATGCCTGTTGGCTTTTGAAGACTTACCAGAGTTACCCAAACCGTTGGAGGCGGTTACATCCAAAAAACCATTGAAAAAATAACCTCCCTCCTGGGTTGCAATAACGTTATAGGAGTGATCATGACCTGAATATCCAAATGATTTCTTCCAAACAATTACTCCGTCTGCATCAATTTTGATAATCCAATTGTCGTGATATCCACGGGTGGAGGGTACATCTCCATCCTGACTGTTGCTGTAGCCCAATAGAACAAACCCTCCCTCAGGGGTTTCTACTAAAGAAAATCCAAAATCATCGCCGCTTCCGCCATAGGTTTTTTTCCATAAGATTTGACCGTCGCGGTCTAACTTGATTAAAAACAAATCCCAGTCGTTTGTGGTTCTTTCGCTAAAATCCCCATCGGTACTTTTGGTGCTTCCCACCATTGCAAGTCCGCCTTTTCGCAATGGGATAATTTCTCTTGCTACTTCCTCATCACTGCCCCCCAAAAGGGTTATTTGGGTGAGCGTTCCGCTGAATTCTACCTCGGTGGTATTTATCGATAGGGAATCTGGAATACAGCCCCAAAAAAGTGACACTGAAATGAAGAAAAGGAGTTTTCTATACATTTCTATTGTGATTTTTTGATAAGAAATAAACCTCGGTTAATATCACTTATAGCAATCACACCGCTCTCAAAAAAGGGATAAGCATTCCAAGCACCGTTAAAGGTAGTGGAATTGTGTTCTGGAAATGTATCAAAAAAACCGATTTCTTCCATATTTTTATCGGCCAAACCACTGATGTCTATTACCCTGATACCTGCAGAATAATTGGCCAAATAAAATAGGTCTCCTAGGACATACCCATTGTGATCTATGGCATTAGTGGGGCCATAATAAGTATGATGAAGCACCGGATTGTCCAAATCATTGAGGTCAAAAACAAGGGTTCGGGTCTTTCCTCCCGAATTTAACTCATCCAATTCATCCCCAACGATAAAAAATCTCTGGGTTTTGTCGAACCAACCCTGATGAACATACTGAGTGTTTTGATAGCTTATTTCTGCAATGGTCTTTGGGTTTTGTTTGTCGGTAACACCAATCACGACCAATTTGGTTTCATTGGAACCTATAAAAATTTCCTTCCCGAGATGATCCTGATCTGGCCCTTCATAATTGACTACTTGGGCATCGTGGCTGTACCCTGCCCCCCCATATCCTCCAACAAATCTAATAGTTTGAGGGTCATTTAAATCCAAGAAATGCACCCCTCCCAAAAATTCATCATTGCGATTAGTTCCCACAACATAACCAAAACCACTTTCAGGGTTAACAACCATATTGTGAGCCGTTGGAATAGTTCTGAGCACTCTGTCTGCAGTAAAGCTCTCAAGAGCATTAGCCTGTCTCAGTCGGGTAAGGTCGAAAACTTGAACCCCGTGGTCAGCGGCTTCACTTACAATATATGCGTGGTTATCGAATACCTTGATATCTCTCCACGGACTCGCCTCAGTTGAAGTGGGTAGTTTTCCAATGATAACGGGAGATATGGGATCACTGATGTCAACAAAAGCAGTACCATTATTGAGTCCCATCAAAACATATTCTTTACCATTAGTAGGATCGGTCCAGCCCCAAGAGTCATTTCCCTCTTCGGCTGCAAATAAAGAAAGTTTTATGTGTGCAAGGAGATCATATCCTTTGCAGGGATATTTTCCAGCAAGCCCATTTTCACAAGGAGTACTAATTTTTTGACTGTCCGTTCCATTGTCATTTAAATTATCCACAGATCCCGATGGCTCTAATGGTTCATCGTCATTAGAATCTTTTTGGCAAGAAATTACCGCTGAAACAAAAAATAATAATAGAATTAATCTATAATGCATAGGACAAATTTAGGGTTGTTTTCCAAGATTTACTTCTAATTTAAACAAGTCTTTAAGTTTGAAATAAATCTTAGTAATTTTAACGAATGCTTGAAAACAAAAATACGACCCCCCTTTCCGAAATAGGTGAATTTGGTCTGATCGACCATTTGACAAAAAATTTTCCTATAATTCATCCATCAACCTTGAAAGGTGTAGGCGACGATGCTGCGGTATTAAATCTTAACAAAGGACAAAGTGTAATTACAACTGATCTTTTGATCGAGGGGATTCATTTCGATTTGTCTTATGTGCCTCTTAAGCATTTAGGTTATAAGTCAGTGATCGTGAACCTTTCGGATGTGTATGCCATGAATGCGCATCCAACCCAGATCACAGTATCTTTAGCGGCATCCAATCGTTTTCCTCTGGAGGCTTTGGAAGAGTTATACTCAGGTATTGCTTTGGCCTGCAAGAATTATAAAGTCGATTTGGTCGGGGGAGACACTTCCAGCAGTGCTACTGGACTGATTATTTCCATAACGGCAGTGGGGCAGGTCGAAAGTGAAAAAATCACTTACCGTTCAGGGGCAAAAGCCAACGACCTGTTAGTAGTGAGTGGAGATTTGGGCGGAGCCTACATGGGCTTGCAGGTACTGGAACGTGAAAAGGAAGTTTTTAAAGTAAACCCTAACAACCAGCCGGATTTGGCACTTTATTCATATTGTGTTGAGCGGCAATTAAAACCGGAGGCAAGAAAAGACATCATCGAACTTTTGGAGGAAGTGGAAATTACCCCCAACGCGATGATCGATATCAGTGACGGACTCTCGTCAGAGGTTTTTCACTTAACCAAGGCCTCAGGTATGGGTTGTGATATTTATGAAGAAAAACTTCCTGCCGATCCCCAAACCTCCACTACGGCCGAAGAATTTCAAATTAACAGCAGTACAGCCCTCCTTAATGGCGGAGAGGACTACGAACTGTTAATGGCTATTAAAACTGAGGACTACGACAAAATCAATGGGCATCCGCTGCTTACTCCCATTGGTCATTTTACAGATCAAAAAGAAGTTTGTAATTTGATAACTGGTTTAGGTCAATCTATTCCACTACAAGCTCAAGGTTGGAGAAATTTCAACAAAGACGAATCAGCCTAGGGCGACATCCAAGGTCATCATCACAATGAATCCACCTATAAATCCCAAGGTGGCAACATCGGTGTATTTGTCGAGCTGGGTTTCAGGAATAACTTCTTCCACCACTACAAAAATCATGGCTCCTGCGGCAAAAGCTAATGCATAGGGTAAAATAGGCGTGAAAAAAGTTACTGCTACAGCTCCCAAAACTGCCGCTATGGGTTCGACGATGGCAGAAAGCTGACCGTACCAAAAGCTTCTAAACTTACTAACCCCTTGCCTCCTCAAAGGCATGGAAACAGCAATTCCCTCGGGAAAGTTTTGAATTCCGATTCCAATAGCCAAAGCCACAGCTCCGCCAATAGAAGCTTCCGGAATTCCGGCGGCCACCCCCCCAAAAAGTACCCCCACTGCTAAGCCTTCAGGAATGTTGTGCATAGTAATTGCCAAGACCAACAAGGTCGTTTTGTGCCAGGGCGTTTTGATTCCTTCAGAATCCTTAAAATTGATGTGAATATGGGGTAGTATTTTGTCTAAACCAAAAATAAATAGAGCGCCCAAGCCAAAGCCTATGGCAGCTGGGATGACCTTAATAAAGCCCTCACCAGGTGACATTTCAATACCAGGAGCCAAAAGGCTCCAAAAACTGGCCGCTACCATAACTCCCCCCGTAAAACCCAACATGCCGTCTAAAAATCCACGGTGCATGGTTTTAAATAAAAAAACAAATGAGGCACCAAAAGCCGTCAATAGCCAAGTAAAAATAGTTGCATAAAATGCGCCTTTGACTGGACTTATATTTGAAAAAAACTCAATGACAGTGTCCATAAAAGCTGATTTTAATCGCTGACAAATATAGATAAAACAAACTAATTCGGCAGACTGTTGTATGGATTGACTAATTTTGAATTACAATGCTTAAAAATCAATACGACTATATTATTTGTGGAGGGGGAGCATCAGGATTGTTATTGGCCTACAGAATTTGCAATGACCCCTATTTCAAAAACCGATCCCTACTGTTGATCGAAAAAGAAACCAAAGACCGAAACGACAGAACTTGGTGCTTTTGGGAGTCTGGCGAAGGAGATTTGGAATCCATAGTTTATAAAACTTGGAATCATGCATATTTTAATGCCGATGATTTTGAAATAGACTTTTCCTTACAGCCTTTTCGTTATAAGATGATCAGAAGTCTTGATTTCTACCGATCGATTAAAAGTAAGTTGTCAGAATTCGATCAACTCACCCAGATCAATGAGAGCGTTAGCAACATTAAGGATGGTTGGGTAACCACTGAAGTCCAGTCCTATTATGGCAATATGGTTTTCTCTAGTATTTACAACCTCAAAAGCCTATTACATCAAAAAAAATACCCAGTCTTGTTACAACACTTTGTAGGGCAAGTCGTCCAAACCCATAAGCCGTGTTTTGACCCAGACAAAATTGAGTTCATGAACTTTAAGGTTCCCCAAAAAGGGAATACTCGGTTTATGTATGTATTGCCCTTAGAGACAAATAAGGCACTGTTAGAATATACCCTCTTTTCTCAAAATGTTTTGGAAAGAAAGGAGTATAGGGATGCTATAGCGGATTTTCTGCAAGAACTGCCCACAGGAGGTTATGAAATTTTAGAGGAGGAGGAAGGAAAAATTCCAATGACTTGTTATCGATTTGACCTTAAAAATCATTCAAAGCTTTTGCATATTGGTACATCAGGAGGTTGGACAAAACCCAGTACCGGGTACACCTTTCAACGCATCAATGAAAAGACAAAGGAGCTGGTCGATTTCCTGAAAAAACGAAAGCCTCTGTCTCAATTTGGTAAAAGAAGTCGATTTTGGTTTTATGACTTATTATTTATCGATGTTCTGGCCAAGGACAATTCAAATGGCGCAAAGCTATTTAAAAAGATGTTTGAAAAGAACTCCCCTGAAGTCATATTTCAATTTTTGAACGAAAAAAGTACTTTGTGGCAAGAGTTTCAAATCATGCGCTCTTTTGATGTGAGACAATTTCTTAAAGCCCTCTTAAAAAGGGTTTTTTAAGAAGTTCGGTGCATCAGCCAGTCTTTAAGATCCCTAAAGCGACTTTTTTGATCCTCTTTAATGCTGAGGCGATGCAGTTCAACATCGGCTATATCGGAATAGTGTTGAATCAAATCACGTACGGCAGTCTGGGCTGATGTTGCTTCGAACAAAGACCTGACCCTAACTATTTTTTGACCATCATCAACGATATTTTTTCCTCCAAAAAGTGACTGTAATGCCTGTTTTTGGTCTTCCTCCGCTGCTTTTATTGCCAGATGATAAAGAATGGTTTTTTTATTCTCGAGAATGTCTCCTCCTATCTTTTTTCCAAAAGTTTCCTGATTCCCAAAGGTATCAAGATAGTCATCTTGCAATTGGAAGGCCAACCCCAATTGAATACCAAAGTTATATATGGCATTCAGGTCATCCACACTAGCACCACCGATGATACCACCCATCTTTAGTGCACAACCCACCAAAACAGCAGTTTTCAGTCGAATCATTTCAATATAGGCATCCTCAGAGGTGTTGGCTTGAGTTTCAAAGTCCATATCATATTGTTGACCCTCACAAACCTCAATGGCGGTTTTACTCAACAGTTGTGTCAATTTTTGAAAGACATCCTTGGGGTAAGTCTCCAAACATTGATAGGCTTTGATCAACATGGCATCCCCGGACAATATTGCAGTATTGACATCCCATTTTTCGTGAACTGTGGTCTTCCCCCTTCGCAAACTAGCTTTGTCCATTATATCATCATGCATTAGAGTAAAATTGTGGAACATCTCAACCGCCATGGCCGCATTCATTGATTCTTTTACAGAAACGCCAAATGCCTCTCCCGACATTAAGCTCAGGTATGGACGGATTCTCTTTCCTCCCAAATCCAACAAATACCCAATGGGTTGGTAAAGGTTTCGGGGTGATTGACCTTGATTGAAATATTCTAATGATGACTCAAATGCTTGTTGATAGGCCTTGAAAAGATTCATAACAATTGGAATTTTGTTAAAATTACATTGCCTAAAGTTAAAGAGGTGTATAAAAGTTGAAAACTTTGAAAACTTTTTTTGTTTTAATAGTTTTCTTTGTTAAGTTTGCGAAAAAAATATGAAGAAAGAAATCGTTTCAGCGGCTTCTTTATTGTTTCTTCAATACGGCTATAAAGCAGTTACAATGGATGATCTCGCAGTACACATGCGAATCTCTAAAAAAACAATATATCAATATTTTAACGATAAGACCTCATTGGTGAGGTCGGCTGTTTTACTGGTATTCGATCAAGTAAAAGACCAAATTATAGATGTTCAACTTTCAATAGATAATCCTATAGAGGCCCTTTATGAAATAAAAAAAATAGCAGTTCAGGTTTTGGGAAAAAAAGACAAATCACCTCAATACCAATTGCAAAAGTATTATCCCGCTATTTACAACGAAATTCGAAGTAAAGAACTTTCGGCTTTGGGAGATTGCTTTGAAATGAGTTTAAAAAATGGGATGGCTTCTGGTCTATTTAGAAGTGACCTAAATACAAATTTTATAACGCGAATTTATTTTAATGGTTTTAGAGGGTTAAGAGACATTGAGTTATTTCCCCCTGAGGACTACGAAATTGATCATATTACAGGAGCGTACATCGATTATCATCTTAGGGCAATTGTAACCAAGGAAGGATTAAAGTTTTTAAAACAATATAATCATAACAATATCACTCCATGAAGATAAGATTATTTTTAAGCCTAGGCCTCTTAAGTATTGTGCTTCAGGCGCAAGACTTACCAAATTCACTTACTTTGGATGAGTCAATTGCCTTCGGTTTGACCAACAACCGATCGATTATCAACGCGAATCGAGAAATTCAAAAAGCAAAAGAAGAAAGGTGGAAAACCATTGCTTCGGGTCTTCCACAAATCAGTTCTGAAGTGAATTATCAGAATTTTTTGGAAATGCCAGTTTCGCTGGTTCCTGCTGAATTTTTTGGTGGGAATCCAGGTGAGTTTTCGGAACTCACCTTTGGAACGGAGCAAAATTTGATCGGCTCTTTGAAAATGGAACAACTCATTTTTGACGGATCGTATTTGGTGGGGCTAGAGGCCTCACGGGTTTACCTTTCCATTTCGGAAAACCTTTTTGAAAAAACCCATTTAGAGGTCAGAAAATTGATAACTAACATCTACTCCAACGCCCTTTTAGCCAGATTTAATATTCTTTTTTTGGAAAAAAACAAGGCTTCATTGGAAGATAATTTCGAAGAAATCCATCAACTTTTTAAAAATGGCTTTGAAGAAGAAGAGAGTGTAGAGCAAATTCAATTGTCTTTGGCTCAAACCAATAGCCGACTCAAATACGCAAAGAACTTGCTGCGTATCGAAGAGGATATGTTGAAGTTTGTAATTGGATACCCCATAGACAGCCCCTTAAAATTAGCCGATAACCTTGATCATATCTTTAATGAAGACCTGTATTTTGTATCCTTACCCAATACCGAGGACATTCAAAATAATATCGATATCAGAATCGCCGACAATAATGTAAAAGCAGAAGCGCTGTTATTGAAATTAGAAAAATCCAAAGCTCTGCCCAAAGTGAATGCTTTTATCAATCGAACTTATACGGGAAACAGTAACGATTTCACTTTTGCAGATAGCGATCAAAAATGGTATGGTTCCTCACTGCTGGGCTTGAATGTTAAAATTCCTATTTTCAGTTCTTTAGGTAGAAACGCCAGTACCCAAAAAGCAAAAATTAGTCTGGATCAGGCCAAAACTCAGCTGGAAGAAACACAGGCAAAAATAAAAATTGAGGTAAACGCAGCCATGAACGACTACCAGCTGTCCATTGACAACTATTATACAGAAAAAGAAAATTTGAGGTTGGCCGAAAGAATAGAACAAAAAAATCAAACCAAATTCTTTGAAGGGATGGTTCAAAGTTTTGAACTCCGAATGGCTCAACTGCAACTCTACACTGCCCAGAGTAATTTTGTTGTCGCAATTCAAAAGGTAATCACCAATAAATTAGCATTGGAAACCCTACTCAATCAATCTAACACCAACTAAACAATGAAAAAAATAATCTACTCCATCTGTTTGACTTCTGTTATTCTTGCTTGCTCAACAGATCAGTCGGCATCGACCCAAGATCTGATTAAGTCCCAAAATCTGAAGGTTCTAAAGGCACATAAAGAAAAAAAAATAAAAACCCTTAATGCCTTGAAGTTGGAATTGAATCTAATCAATTCCGCCATCTCGGATTTGGATCCCTCTGAAAAGTTGGTGTTGATTTCCATGTTTGAGGTAAAACCGGAAAATTTTGATCACTACCTTGAAATTCAAGCCAACATCAAAACCCGACAAAATGTGTTACTTTTTCCTGAATACAATGGTACGTTAAAGAAAGTTTATGTCGAAGAAGGGCAAAAGGTCAAAAAAGGAAAACTCTTGGCACAGGTTGACGATGCTGGGTTAAAAAACCAACTGGAACAGTTGCAGATTCAAGCTAGGCTTTCAAAAACAACCTACGAGCGTACCCAAAGGCTGTGGGATCAGAACATAGGTTCCGAAATGCAGTTACTTCAAGCTAAAGCAGGATACGAAAGTCAACTTAAAACCATCGCCCAACTGAAAAAGCAATTGCAACGCACCCAGATTTTTGCACCTTTCTCGGGAACCATAGACGAAATTATAGCCAATACCGGAGCGAATTTATTGCCCGGACAAACCCCCGTGCTGAGAATTGTCAATCTCAAAAAGATGTACACAGAGGCAAACGTTCCAGAGCGCTACTTAAAGGTGGTAAAAAAGGGGACCTCAGCAATGGTGAAGATACCTATGTTGGGTCGAGAATATTCTACCACCATTCGTCAGACGGGAAACTTTATCAATCCCAATAACCGAAGTTTTAGAGTGGAAACCCCCCTTCCCAATACTGATGAAATGATCAAACCCAACCTGAGTTGTAAGTTAAAAATCAAAGATTACAGCAACACTAGGGCATTGATGGTTCCGCTGAGTATTATCCGAGAAAACACAAAAGGCAAAAAATATATTTTCAAACTAATCCCCGACGGTAAAGATCAAGTCTACATCACCAAACAGGTATTTGTCCAATTAGGTATGAATAGTAATGAAAAGGTAGAGGTTTTGAAGGGTATTAAGGCTGGAGACCTTATTGTTAATGAGGGAGCAAGAATCATAGAGAATAATCAAAGAGTCAAAAATATCCAATAATTGTAGTTGAAATAGATGAAAAAAATACAGAAAGAATTCCCTTTATCCAGTTGGGCAATAGACCACAAAACTGTGATATATGTTATTATGGTAATCTTTTTCTTTTTGGGAATACGATCCTATAATGTAATGCCTCGTGAAAGTTTTCCAGAAATCAATGACACCAGAGTTTTTGTGTCAGCAGTTTTTCCAGGAAATACAGCGGAAGATATTGAACGGTTAATTGTCGATCCTTTGGAGGATGCCCTCAAAGGAGTATCAAATCTGGTAGATATTAACTCTACTTCTGAGGAGGATTTTGCCGTAATACAATTGGAGTTTGACGAAAACATACCCCTGGACTTGGCCAAACAAAAAACAAAAGACCTTGTCGATGGTGTAGTTTCAGGTGCCGATTGGCCAACTTTCAATAGTTCTAAAGTTGAGCCAACTGTAGCTGAATTAGATTTTTCGGAATTGATGCCTATTTTGAGTGTTAGCATGGTAGGCGATTATCCTATTGAGCAAATGAAAAATTTTGCAGGTTATATCGAAGAAAGAATAGAACAAATCCCCGAGGTCAAATCAGCGGACATAAGAGGGATTCAAGCTTTTGAAGTCGAAGTCGCTGTAGATATTTACAAAATGACTGCTGCTAAAATAAGTTTTAATGATATTATTAATTCTATTGGTAGTGAGAATACCACTATTTCTGCGGGAAACATTATAAGTGAAGGTAACAGAAGAAGCTTAAGAATCATTGGAGAAATTTCTGATCCTGAGGAGCTGGAGAACTTTGTGATTAAAAGTGAAAATGGTGCAACATATTTAAGTGATGTTGCTCAAATAAGCTTTAAAGAGAAAGACATCTCTTCATTCGCTAGATCATACGGTGAAAAAGTTATTTTAATTCATGTTAAAAAAAGAGGTGGTAAAAATCTAATTCAAGCTTCCCAAAAAATACAAGCTTTGATCGATGACATTGGGAAAAATATTTTTCCCAAAAACATCAAACTGACCATTTCCAATGATCAATCGGCCGTAACACTCAATCAAGTGAGTGATTTGGTGAATAATATTATTTTTGGAGTATTGCTAGTGGTCACCGTGTTGATGTTCTTTTTGGGCTTTAGAAATTCACTTTTTGTTGGATTTGCCATACCTATGTCCATGTTCATGTCATTTATGATCCTGTCCCTGTTAGGTTATACCATGAATACCATGGTGCTTTTCGGTTTGGTAATGGGACTTGGGATGCTTGTGGATAACGGTATCGTTGTCGTCGAAAATGTTTACCGTTTAATGGAGAAAGAAGGCATGAGTAGAGTTCAAGCAGCCAAAGTAGGAATTGGAGAGATTGCCTCTCCCATTATAGTATCTACAGCAACTACAATTGCAGCATTTGTTCCCTTGGGTGCCTGGCCGGGATTAATGGGAGAATTTATGATTTATTTTCCCATCACTCTATCTGTCGTATTGGGATCTTCTCTGATTGTGGCCTTGTTTTTTAATTCAATGTTGGTTTCTCGTTTTATGGAAATTAGCGAAAGAGAAATTTCTCTGAAAGGACTGTTAAGACTTACACTAATTTTGTGCGGTCTAGGATTGATTTTGGTACTCAATGAAGGGGTTTTTAGGGGATTGGGTACCCTGATGATCACCGTCACCTTACTCTTTTGGGCCTATAAATATTTACTTAAAGGTTTAGCTTCTGTTTTTCAAAATCAGATTTTACCTAGAATGGAAAAGAGCTATCGTTCCTTTTTGTCCATGGCACTAAAAGGATATCGTCCCTTTGCATTGTTAATCAGCACATTCGTACTGCTGATTTCGTCTTTTATTTTAATGGGCATTTTCCCTCCGAAAGTAGAGTTTTTCCCTGAAAATCAACCTCTTCAAATTTTTGTTTACATTGAATATCCTGAAGGAACTAGCATAAACAAAACCAACGACATTACTAAAAGGATTGAAGCAGATGTTTTTTCAGTAATTAATCAGGAAAAATTCCTTAAAGGGAATTATAATTACTTGGTAGAGAATTTTTTGGCACAAGTAGGTGAAGGTGCAGGTAATCCTGAGATTGACGGTGGTGTGACAAATGAAATGCCCCACAAAGCAAAAATATCCCTCACTATGAGAGAATTTAAGTTCAGGAATGGGCTGTCAAGTGAAACTCTGCGCAGCGAAATTCAACGGTCCCTCAGCGGCAAATATCCGGGTGTATCTATTTCTGTTGAAAAAGACGCAAATGGGCCGCCTGTGGGCTATCCCGTCAATATCGAAATTTCTGGAAAGAATTATGAAAAACTTATTCTTACTGCCCAAGAGATGAAGGACTTCCTTAATAAAGAAAATATTCCAGGAGTGGAGGAATTAAAAATCGATGTAAACAAAAACAAACCAGGAACCCGACTTATCATCGATAGAAAAAAAGCAGGAGAATTGGGCGTTTCTGCAGGTATGATCGGCTCCCAATTGAGAAATTCGCTTTTTGGTGCCAAAGCAGGGATTTATAAAAAAGATGGTGAGGATTACGAAATCAATGTACGTTTTAAGGAAGAATATAGATATGATAAAAATGCTTTGTTCAACCAGTTTGTGACATTCAGGGACCAATCTTCAGGAAAAATCAAAGAGATTCCCATTGCAGCCATGGTCAAGACACAAAACTCTTCCTCTTACAGCGCCATAAAACATCGCAAATCCGTTCGGCTGGTGACCTTATACTCTGATGTGCTAGCTGGCTACAATGCCAACGAGGTGGTGGCCAATGTCAAATCGGCCCTGCTGAATTATCAGCTTGGCATGGGAATCGAATTTAAATTCACGGGAGAAATCGAAGAACAAGAAAAAAATATGACATTCTTGACCAATGCACTTTTGGCAGCTCTTGCGCTTATCATGTTATTATTGGTTTTCCAATTCAATTCAATTTCCAAACCCATCATCATTCTAATTTCTATTTTCTTGAGTTTTACAGGAGTATTTTTGGGGATCATCCTGTTCAAAATGCCTTTTGTTATATTAATGACCATGATGGGGATCATTTCACTGTCCGGAATTGTAGTGAATAATGGTGTGGTATTATTGGACTATACCCAATTGTTGATCGACCGGAAAAAGTTAGCTCTAGAACTTCCCGAGGAAAGCATGTTGCCCAATGTCGAAGCCATTGAGGCCATCATCGATGGAGGAACTGCGAGACTGCGACCGGTCATTCTCACTGCGATTACTACTATATTGGGATTGATCCCATTAGCAATTGGTCTGAACATCGACTTTTTCTCCTTGTTTTCACAATGGGACCCCAAGGTCTTTATAGGAGGTGACAATGTCATTTTTTGGGGACCCTTGGCCAAGACGGTAATCTTTGGATTGAGTTTTGCCACTTTCCTAACCCTAATCATTGTTCCTGCCACATTCCTGATCACCTACCAGATCAAACTGAATTGGCGAAAACTATTTAAAAAATAATTTTTGGTCTAGAGAAAAGCTTCTTACTACCTTTGCAACTAAGATAAACGAAATGTTGAGAACCCACCACTGCGGCGCACTGAATGAAAAGCATTCCAATGAGGAAGTTACCCTCTCAGGATGGGTGCAAAAAGTTAGAAATAAAGGGTTTATCGTTTGGGTAGACATAAGAGATCGTTACGGAGTTACACAATTGGTTTTTGATGAGGAACGCAGCCCAGAATGGGTTTTTAAAAAATCATTGGAGTTGGGACGTGAAGATGTGATCCAAATTAGAGGAAAAGTCATTGAGCGGGAATCCAAAAATCCCAAAATGAGTTCTGGTGGAATCGAAATACTGGTAGGAGATTTAAAGGTGTTAAATGCCGCCAAAACGCCCCCATTTACTATTGAAAACGAAACAGACGGTGGAGACGAATTACGAATGCAATACCGCTATTTGGATTTGAGACGTTCCCCAGTAAGGGAAAACCTCATCTTTAGACATAAGGTGACTATGGCAGTTCGGAATTTTTTATCCCAAGCCGATTTTATCGATGTTGAAACACCCTATTTGATCAAATCCACCCCCGAGGGAGCACGTGATTTTGTAGTCCCTTCGAGAATGAACAGTGGACAATTTTACGCCCTTCCACAGTCACCACAGACTTTTAAACAACTCCTGATGATTGCAGGATTTGACAAGTATTTCCAAATCGTAAAATGCTTTAGAGACGAAGACTTAAGAGCCGACCGACAACCAGAGTTTACTCAGATCGATTGTGAAATGACATTTGTCGAACAGGAGGATATATTGTTCCAATTTGAGGCCATGATCCAACATCTACTAAAAAAAATTAAAGGGGTGGAATTAGGTGCCTTTCCCCGGATGACATTTACAGAAGCGATACAGCAATACGGCAATGACAAGCCCGACATACGTTTTGGAATGGCCTTTGGGGAACTTAATGAATTGGCGCAAAACAAGGGTTTTAATGTGTTTGACAGTCAGGAACTGGTTGTAGGCATTGCTGTGCCAGGAGGTGCCAGTATGAGCCGAAAAGAAATCGATGCTTGGATCGATTTGGTCAAGCAACCTCAAATCGGGGCCACAGGACTAGTATGGGTAAAATGCAACGAAGATGGGAGTTACAAATCCACTGTAGATAAATTCTTTGGGGCCGATGATCTAACCCAATGGGCGGAAGCCACAGGAGCCAGAGCCGGGGACTTGATATTTGTAATGGCAGGAGCTGCCCACGCAACCCGAAAGCAACTCAGTGCACTTCGGATGGAAATTGCCGAGCAAATGGGACTGAGAAAAGCCGATGAGTTTGCCGCAGTGTGGGTGACCGACTTTCCCTTACTAGAATGGGATGAAGACAACCAACGCTATCACGCCATGCACCACCCATTTACTGCTCCCAAAAAAGAAGATATGGGTCTGCTGGATAGCGATCCCGTCAAAGCCAAGGCAAATGCTTATGACTTGGTATTGAATGGAAATGAAATTGGAGGTGGCTCAATTAGAATTCACGACAAAAGCCTGCAAGAAAAAATGTTTAATCTATTGGGATTCTCAGAGCAGGAAGCTAAAGATCAATTTGGCTTTTTGATGGATGCCTTACAATTCGGTGCGCCCCCCCACGGTGGTATTGCTCTTGGACTGGATCGATTAGTGGCCATTTTGGGAGGAAGTGAGATTATAAGGGATTTTATAGCTTTTCCAAAAAATAATGGTGGAAGAGATGTAATGATCGATGCCCCTGCTGCATTGACCTTAGAACAATTAGAAGAATTGTCCCTTAAAACGCTGAACAAAAAAACTTTTTAATGGAAAAATTTTTACAAAAACTAGTTCCAATCAAATGAAATATATACTCAGAATACTTTTTTCAGGAATACTCATCAGCCTGAGCTATGGGATTTATATCAATTCTACAGGGAATACATTGTTTGGAAATAAGATCATTGGATTCACAGTATTGACCTCGGCTTTCATCTTTATGCCCATTTTTTTGGTTCACCGATGGAAAGGAAAAAGGCTTCAAGACTACACCCTATCCAAAGAGAATTTGGAAAAACTTAGGGATTTAGATCAAAAAAAGTGATCCGATAGAGCTTAGCCGCCCAATAAAGTGTAACTTGCACGAAATTTTTAAATTAAAATATGACTGGTACAGTTAAATTCTTTAATGGATCCAAAGGTTATGGATTCATTACCAATGACGAAACTTCAGAGGATGTTTTCGTTCACGTTTCTGCCCTTGATGGGCTAACACTCCAAGAGGGTGATAAAGTTGAATATGTAGAAGAAGAAGGAAAAAAAGGGAAGCAAGCTTCGCAAATTTCCCTGTTATAATATACATTTACGACTCATTAAATGCCTCCTTAGTGGAGGCTTTTTTATGGTCTTTTCTTTTGAAAAAATCCCTGGATTAAATTAGCTGCCTCATCAGCCATTATACCTTCTAAAACAGTAGCCTTTGGATGAGTTTTTAATTGGGCCTGTTGATATCCTCTTTTTTTGTCTCTGGCTCCAAAAACAACTTTACTTAGCTGGGACCAATAAATTGCGCCCATACACATCACACAGGGTTCCAGAGTAACATAAAGGCTACAACCAATTAAATATTTTCCGTTTAAAAAGTTTGCTGCCGATGTGATGGCTTGCATTTCGGCATGGGCTGTCACATCATTTAGTCGCTCAGTCAAATTGTGGGCTCGGGCAATGATTTTGTTGTCAATTACCACCACAGCCCCCACAGGCACTTCATCCTCATCATAAGCTTTTTGGGCCTCAAGCAAGGCCTGCTTCATAAAGTAATGATCATCAAATTTTTCCATTGGGTGAAAATACAAAACGTCGTCAGTGGGTACAAGCGAAACTTTATATTTGTAACTTAACCCAATCATTTATCACCCTATAATGAGTGGAAAAAAAAGACTCTTCCTTCTTGATGCCTACGCCCTAATCTTCAGGGGCTATTATGCTTTTATCAAAAATCCCCGTATCAATTCCAAAGGAATGAACACCTCGGCCATTATGGGCTTTATGAATTCACTTTTGGATGTGATCAAACGCGAAAAGCCAGACCACCTGGCAGTTTGCTTTGACAAAGGAGGCTCTCAGGAAAGGACAGATATGTTTACCGAATACAAGGCCAACCGAGACGAAACTCCCGAAGCCATTGTCATTGCAGTGCCCTACATTCAAAAAATACTCCAGGCAATGCATATACCGGTAGTGGTAGAGGAGGGCTATGAAGCCGATGACATCATTGGCTCCTTGGCCAAACAAGCAGAAAAAAAAGATTACCAAACCTTTATGGTAACCCCGGATAAAGATTTTGCCCAACTGGTTTCGGAAAACATATTCATTTATCGCCCCGCCCGTATGGGCAATGGTATCGAAATTTGGGGAGTACCCGAAGTTCAAGAAAAATTTGAAGTTGAAAGACCAGAGCAGGTCATCGATTACTTGGGCATGATGGGCGACAGCGTGGACAATATTCCTGGACTGCCTGGGGTGGGAGACAAAACTGCCAAAAAGTTCCTAAAGCAGTTTGGCAGTATGGAAAACCTATTCGAGAATCTCGACCAGGTTCAGGGCAAACTCAAAGAAAAGATTGAGGCCAACAAAGATTTGGGTGTGCTGTCCAAAAAATTGGCCACCATCATCACAGATGTTCCTGTTCAATTCAATGAAAAAGTTTACGAGCTTTCTGATCCCGATATGGATGCTACCTCTGCCATTTTTGAAGAACTGGAATTCAGAAGAATACAAGAAAACTTTAAAAGGATTTTCACCCTTAATCCCGAATCAAGCCCTGCAATAACACCAGCAGCTCCTCAAGCTCCCTCTGCTCCCACTGCCCAGTTTGATCTCTTTAATCCCCCACCAGGACAAGGAACGACCGCTGTAGCTGAAACTTCAAGAAACAACCAACAATCGGTCAACCACCAATACCAATGGGTGGATAGCCCTGTCGGGAGATCCTTATTACTTAAAAAATTACTCCAACAAACCAGTGTTTGTTTTGATACGGAAACCACCGGACTGGATGCCCTACAAGCTGAGTTGGTCGGCATTGCTTTTAGCTGGGAACAGCAAAAAGGTTACTACCTCGCACTGCCCAATGACAGAGAAGAAACTCAGGCAATCATTGATACTTTCCGAACCTTTTTTCAAAATCCACAGATTGAAAAAATTGGTCACAACCTGAAATACGATCTGAAAGTTTTGCTCAAATATGAAATTAGGGTTGCAGGGCCACTTTTTGACACCATGATAGCCCATTACCTGATCAATCCCGATATGCGACACAATATGAATATTTTGGCAGAAACTTATCTGAATTACAGCCCACAACCCATCACCGAATTGATTGGTAAAAAAGGAAAAAATCAGGGCAGTATGCGTAATTTACCTTTGGATCAACAAACCCAATATGCCGTGGAAGACGCGGACATCACCCTCCAGCTCAAACATCATTTTGAAAAAGAACTTGACGAAACCCTCACCACCGAGCTATTTAAAACCGTTGAGCTTAATTTGGTAGAAGTATTGACAGATATGGAAGCAGAAGGTATCAATCTGAATGTGGATTTCCTGAATGAACTGTCCAAAATCCTTAAGGCTGATATATTGATTTTAGAAAAAGAAATTTTTACTTTAGTAGGGGAAACTTTTAATTTGGCTTCTCCCAAACAATTGGGGGTCATACTTTTTGAAAAACTTAAGCTGGTAGATAAACCCAAAAAAACCAAAACCGGACAGTATTCCACTGCCGAAGATATTCTCTCCTACCTGGCCAAAGACCACCCCATAGTAGCCAATATATTGGAATGGCGCTCCCTACAAAAGCTGGAAAATACCTATGTATCGGCTTTACCCAATGACCTCAACCCCCGTACACAAAGAATCCATACGGTTTATAACCAGGCAGTAGCAGCCACTGGACGTTTGAGCAGCAACAACCCCAACCTTCAAAATATTCCCATCCGTACCCCCAGAGGGCAAGAGGTACGCAAAGCTTTTATCCCCCGAGATAAAGACCACATACTGATGGCTGCAGATTACTCTCAGATCGAATTGCGGATCATAGCTGCACTAAGCAAAGACCCTTCCATGGTTAAGGCTTTTCAGAACAACGAAGACATTCATGCTTCCACCGCTGCAAGAGTGTTTCATATTCCTCCCGAAGAAGTGACCCGAGAACAAAGAAGCAATGCCAAAACGGTGAACTTTGGGATCATTTACGGGGTATCGGCCTTTGGATTGAGCAACCAAACCGATTTGAGCCGCACCGAGGCCAAGGACCTTATCGATACCTATTACAAAACTTATCCCAAATTACGCAACTATATTAGCGAGCAGATTGATTTTGCCCGGGAGCATGGCTATGTGCAGACCATTTTGGGCCGAAGGAGGTATTTAAAGGACATCAATGCGGGGAACCAAGTGGTGCGCGGGGCCGCGGAGCGCAACGCGGTGAATGCACCCATACAGGGAAGTGCGGCGGACATCATCAAGATTGCGATGATCAACATCCATAAAAAACTTTCCGAAGGAAAATACAAGACCAAAATGCTCTTGCAGGTGCACGATGAATTGGTGTTCGATTGCTACAAGCCCGAATTGGAGGACATGAAAAAACTCATCAAATCCGAAATGGAGAACGCTTACCAACTCTCCGTGCCCTTGGATGTGGAAGTGGGCGTGGGCGAGAACTGGCTGGAGGC
>CAJVZM010000001.1 GCA_913020475.1 uncultured Flavobacteriaceae bacterium | reverse complement strand
CATTAAATAATTCAGTATTGTAATTTTGAGCAGATATTATTGTTGTTACTAAAGCCAGTAGATAAATTAATTTCTTCACTGTATGATTAAATTTAATGAACAATCCGTTTTTATAAATTCCAATACTAAAATGATTTAAAAATTTTTAAATAGTTCTAAATAACCTACTGATCCAAAAACCACTACCCTATATAAATTTTAAAAATCCTGTGTTTAGTGACCTAATTTGAACTTATGACACATAAAAATTTTATTGAAAAGCTGAGTAAGATTGTAAGCTTCACAAAATTTAAATTAAAACATATTTTATATATTAGGAATGTCATTAGAATCTAATCATGAAAAACAAATTCTTTTTATTTCTTCTTTTCACCATTTCTCTAATCCAAGCCCAAAGATGGAAGCCAGTAGAAGGAAAAATTATGAGCCAATGGGCCGAAAACGTGAATCCAGAAAAGATTTGGCAGGAATATCCACGTCCTCAATTTCAAAGGTCTCAATGGAAAAACCTCAATGGACTGTGGGATTATACAATTTTAAAAACCCATCAAATTCAACCCCAAAAATTTGATGGAAAGATTTTGGTTCCTTTTAGTTTTGAATCCGCATTGTCGGGCGTTGGGAAAAGCATCAACCCTGAGGATAAGATGTGGTATAGAAAAAGTTTTAAGCTTCCAAATAATTGGAGCGAAAATGATGTGGTGCTCCATTTTGAGGCCGTGGATTACCACTGTGCTGTCTGGGTAAATGATGCTTTTGTGGGAACTCACAAAGGTGGCTTTGATCGTTTTTCTTTTAATATTACTCCTTATATAAAACCTGAGGGTCTTCAAAAAGTTGTATTGGCCGTTGAAGACGCAACCAATTTCAGTTCACAGCCTAGAGGTAAGCAACAAATCAATTCC
Source organism: uncultured Flavobacteriaceae bacterium (assembly GCA_913020475.1). GTDB lineage: Bacteria > Bacteroidota > Bacteroidia > Flavobacteriales > Flavobacteriaceae > UBA8316. Next base: position 119,958 of record CAJVZM010000001.1, on the reverse strand, counting down.
AGCGGCATCTTTTATACCCCCGTCAGTGGGATATGGCAAACCGTTTGGTTGGAAGCAGTCTCGTCCGAAGCTTTTTTAAAACAAGTGAAAATAACCACCGATATTGATAACAGTTCTGTATCCATTATTCCTATGAGTAACATAAGTTTAGTTAAGAGATACAAAGTATGGGTGGATATTTTTTTCGACAATAAAAAAGTAGCCTCGGGAATTACAAAACCTGGCATTCCTCTGGATTTAAAAATAGAAAACGCCCAATTATGGTCACCCGACCATCCGAATCTCTATGATGTCAGAATGAGTTTAATAAATCCCTCCAGAGTTGTAATCGATCTTGTAGAGAGTTATTTCGGTATGCGAAAAATCAGTTTAGGCAATCACAATGGAGTGAAATACCTCTTTTTGAACAATGCCCCGCTTTTTCATTACGGTACACTCGACCAGGGTTGGTGGCCCGATGGACTATTGACTCCTCCCTCAGATGAGGCAATGCGATACGATATTGAAATTACTAAGGCCATGGGCTTTAATATGATACGAAAGCACGTAAAGATCGAACCTGATCGGTGGTATTATCATTGCGATCAACTGGGAATTATGGTTTGGCAAGACATGCCTTCCTATAACAGATTGGCATTGAAAACCCCAGAGCAAATGAAAGAAACCAAACAAAAAAATCGAATCTATGATGCATTGGAAAGAGTTAAGAGAGAGGGTTCGGATCTCATCAGACGTTCAGAAGATGCGGCTCAATTTGAATTTGAACTCCGTCGAATGATAGACTTGCATTTTAATGCCCCAAGTATAGTAATGTGGGTCCCTTTTAACGAGGGCTGGGGCCAATTTGATACTTGCAGGATCACTAAATATATCAAACAACTAGATCCAGATAGATTGGTAAATCCCGCTAGTGGATGGACAATTAGGCCATGCGGTGATATTTATGACATTCATACATATGATATTGACCTGACGGAGCCTACTACTGCACTGGATAGGGCTACGGTGATTGGAGAATTTGGAGGTATTGGCTACCCCATAAATGATAACCTATGGGATCCCGAAATGCGCAATTGGGGCTACCAGACCTATTATAATGCCGAGGAATTACTCAAAAACTATATCTATAAATTCAATCAAATATTAGAAATGAAAGAAAAAAATGGACTTTCTGCAGCTGTTTATACTCAAACTACTGATGTTGAAGGCGAGATCAATGGTTTAATCACCTATGATCGAAAGGAGACCAAGATCCCCCCACAAACACTAAAAGAATTACACAGCAAATTATATCGAGAATCCAATAACTTCCGTTAACCAAATTAATACTCAAAGTGACTTTAAAATCTTCTTTTAAAAATTTTCTTTTTTTTTCTTTGACTGCTCTAATAGGATGTAACAATAATGAAAATTTTAATTCTTCAAAGAATTTTTCTGATATCGAAACACAGCAAATGGTTGAGGTTTTAAAAAAGATTAATTCTGACAGTAACCCAACGAAATATTTACACTGGAATAATAAACGTGCTCAGTATTTAAAAAAATTGATGCCTAATTCACCTAAGAAACTAAAATACATGATTTGGAGTAGCTATTGTAATGAGTTATTACTAGGAGGAAGAAACATAGAATGTATTAAAGAAATTGAAGGCAGGATTAAAAAAGATAATACTTCCTATGATGAATTAATAATGACTAAATTAACACTAATGGAGACTCTTGGAATGGCTTACTTTAGATTAGGAGAGATAACTAATTGTTCAAATAATCATAATGAATTCTCATGTATTCTTCCATTATTAGAGAAAGGGCAACACAAAGAAAAAATGGGGTCCAAAAAAGCGATTGAAATTTTCACAAAGATCTATAAAATATATCCCAGCGAAAAGTATAAATGGTTATTAAATATTGCACACATGACTATTGGTGAATATCCAGAACAGGTTCCAAAAGATTATTTTGTAAAATATGTTTCTGATAATGAAAAAGTTAATTTTCCTCCATTTAAAGAGATAGCAACTGAATTGGGGATTGATGTTAATGGCTTGTCTGGTGGGGTGTGTTTAGAAGATTTTAATAATGATGGAAAGATAGATGTTTTTACAACTTCCTATGGAACGGAGGATCAATGTAAATTATTTTTTAACACAGGTTTTGGGTTTGATGATGTTACCATTAAAGCAGGATTGAATGGTATCTTAAGTGGATTAAACTGTTTACATGCCGATTATGACAACGACGGACACATAGATATTCTAATTTTAAGAGGGGCTTGGCTTGGCCCAAGTGGAAATCATCCAAATTCACTACTTAGAAATAATGGAGATGGCACATTCACTGACGTTACTAAATCATCTGGAATATTGTCTTTTTATCCAACCCAAACTGCATCTTGGGCTGATGTAAATAAAGATGGGTACTTGGACCTGTTTATTGGAAATGAATATAACCCTTGTGAGCTATTCATTAATCAAGGTAATGGTAAGTTTTTAGAGCAATCAAAAAAATATAATCTAAATAAAATCAATGGATTTATAAAAGGGGTTGTGTTTGGTGATATTAATAATGATCAATGGCCTGATTTATTTATTTCTGTTTTAGGAGGAAAAAATTTTCTATTTAAAAACAACTTTGGAGTTTTTAATGATATTTCAAAAAATGCAGGTGTTGAAGATCCTTCTTTTAGTTTTCCGTGTTGGATTTGGGATGTTAATAATGATGGATTTAATGACATTTTTGTTGCAAGTTATGATTCTAGAAATCTATCAAATCTTAATGCAGATTTTTTGAAAGAAATTGAAGGCAAATTTGTTGCATCAGAAAAATCAAAATTATTTATTAATAACGGGAATGAGACATTTACCGAAAGTAGTATTGATTTTAACATTGACATTAGCATGTATGCAATGGGTTCAAATTTTGGAGATATTGATAATGATGGCTGGTTGGATTTTTATATTGGAAACGGTTCGCCATATTTAACATCAACTATTCCCAACAGAATGTTTAGAAATATAGACGGAAAGCGCTTTGATGAGGTAACATTAACTGGTAGGTTTGGCCACATTCAAAAAGGACATGGGGTCAGTTTTGCTGACCTTGATAATGATGGGGACCAAGATTTGTATGCTGTTATGGGAGGCTCATATGAAGGGGATACTTATCCAAATATCTGTTTTGAAAATCCAAACTCAAAGAATAATTGGGTAGTTTTTAAATTGATAGGTAAGTCATCGAATCTTAGTGCAATAGGATCTTTTTTGACAATTGAACTCGATAATGGAAGAAAGATATATAGAACTATTAATACTGGAGGAAGTTTTGGGTCAAGTTCCCTTCAGTCAGAGATAGGATTGGGCAAGAGTAAATCAATTAAAAAGCTTTCAATTAATTGGCCCAGTGGTAAAAATCAAGTTTTTAATAATATAGAGCCCAATAAAAAATACGAAGTTTTCGAAAATAAAAGAGCACTCAATCAAATTCCTTTTAATAAGCTGAATTTTTCAAAAAAAAATCATCATCACTATCATCAAACTCAGCAATGATTTAATTAGATTTTCATATAAGTATTTTTCTAATATATTTATATTGAAAAACTGCTGAGAAAAGTGTTATTATACGTTGTAGAACTTAGCCCACTAAAGATTTTAAAAAATTAATTTAAAACTATGAATGTCAATAAAACAATTTTTGCGATCCTTTTGCTAAGCTTTATTTATTGTGAGAAATATAAAAAAAAAGAATTCGTGTTAAAAGCAAGTGATTTTCAGACCCAAATTAAAGGGAAAACAACCAACTTATACCTCCTTAGGAACGAACAGATCGAAGTATTCATTACCAATTACGGTGGTCGGATTGTCAGCCTTCTTACCCCTGATAAAAAAGGGGTTATGGGAGATGTGGTGTTAGGTTTTAAAAGTTTAGAGGATTATCTTCAGGCCAAAACCCCCTTTCACGGGAGTCTAATTGGAAGGTATGGAAATCGCATTGCCAAAGGGAATTTCGAATTGGACGGTACTGCCTATCAACTGCCCATAAATAACAATAAAAATCACCTACACGGTGGGCCAGATGGATTCCACAATCAAGTTTGGGAAGTTATTTCTGCCGATGAAAATTCTATCGTGATGACCTATTTATCAAAAGATGGAGAAATGGGTTATCCTGGTAATCTGAGTGTTGAGGTGACCTATGCCATCAATGATGATAGCGAATTGAGCATTGACTATAAAGCCACTACAGATAAAGCCACACCTATTAACTTGACCAATCACGCTTTTTTTAATTTGGCTGGACAGGCCAAGGGTAGCATCAACGATCATTTATTAATGATCAACGCCGACCACTTCACCCCTATTGATGATGGGCTGATTCCCCTGGGAGAAACAAGAAAGGTTGAAGGCAGCCCTTTTGATTTCAGAAGAGCCAAGACGATTGGCCGGGATTTAAGTCAACAAGGCTCCGATACTCAACTCAGCCGCGGAGGTGGGTATGACCACAATTTTGTACTCAATAAGGAATCTCAAGGTAGTTTGAGTTTAGCTGCAAGAGTGGTCGACCCCAAAAGCGGTAGACAAATGGATATTTTTACCGAAGAGCCCGGAATACAATTTTATGGAGGTAATTTTATGGACGGGGAGGATGTTGGTAAATATGGTGTAAAATTTGAATACCGTGCCTCTTTTGCACTAGAAACACAACACTATCCGGACTCTCCTAACCAAGTTGCATTTCCTAATACAATCCTAAGTCCAGGAGAAACCTATCAGACCCGTAGTATTTATCGGTTTTCTGTTTCTGAATAACGGTATCTTATATGGTGCGTGTCACAATGGGTTTGCACTATTCAACTTATTGATTTTAGTTTTAATTTTCTAGTTCTCTTTGAAAAATTCTCGGAGCACTTTTTAATTGAGGATTGGTGTTCTTATATAAATAAATTGTTTAATACATGTATTAGTTTACTAGGCTGATTTATAATCAGGAAAGAAACCATTATAGATCGTCGCACAGACAAAGGAGCAAAAATCTATTAATAAATAATACGATTACTCGTTAGATGGTTTGCCGATGGTTGCCAATATTCCACCATCCACATAGAGGATTTGCCCATTGACAAAATCACTGGCCTTTGAACTGAGAAATACTGCAGCACCTTTAAGGTCGTCAGGTTCACCCCAAACGCCTGCTGGGGTTCTATTTACTATAAAGTCATTAAAAGGATTGCCGGCTACCCGAACAGGTTTGGTCTGTTCGGTCGCAAAATAACCCGGTCCAATACCGTTGACCTGAATGTTGTGAGTAGCCCACTCCACACACATATTTTGAGTCAGCATTTTCAATCCTCCTTTGGCAGCAGCATATGCTCCAACAGTATTTCTTCCCAACTCACTCATCATGGAACAAATATTGATGATCTTTCCAGATTTCCTTTTCATCATACCTTTGACTACAGCTTTAGAAACTATAAATGGACTGACCAGATCAACCTTGATAACCTCCTCAAAATCATCTACCTCCATATCCACCAGAGGTGTACGTTTAATGATACCAGCATTGTTGACTAAAATATCTACAGGATTGACTTCTTTTTCTATTAGTGTAATGGATTTGCCAACCTCATTTTCGTCGGTCACGTCAAATCTATAACCAAATACTTTTATGCCTTCAACTCTAAAAGCGGCTACTGTACTTTCTATTTTTTCTAGTGAACTATTGCCATTAATGATTACAGTCGCCCCCGCCTGTCCGATTCCTTTGGCCATGGCCATTCCCAATCCGTGAGTAGATCCTGTAACAAGTGCGACCTTTCCAGTCAAGTCAAAGAGATTGGAACTCATACTTTTATCTTAAATTTGGAATGGGACAGCCGTCCATATCTCCATAGTCTAAATTTTCACCTGACATTCCCCATATAAAGGTATAGTTTGTCGTTCCTGAACCTGCGTGAATAGACCAAGGAGGTGAAATTACAGCTTGTTCGTTGGCTATCCATAGGTGTCGGGTTTCGTCTGTGGTACCCATAAAATGGCATACTGCTTGATCTCTCGGCACTTCTAAATAGAAGTAAACTTCCATACGTCGATCGTGAACATGGGCAGGCATAGTGTTCCAAACAGATCCAGATTCTAATTCAGTCATCCCCATTTGCAACTGACAACTTTTGACAATGCTGTTAACGATAAGTTTTCTGATGGTTCTAGCATTGGAAGTTTCTTTTGATCCCAATTCGACAATTTCGGCTTGTTCTCTCCCTACTTTTTGCGAAGGATAAGCATGATGAGCCGGGGCAGAGTTGAGATAAAACTTCGCGGGTGCTTTGGTATCTTCAGAAGAAAAATGTACTTCTTTGATTCCCTTTCCCAAGTAAAGGGCCTCTTTATAATCTAGGGAATAGTTTTCACCGTCGGCGATAACCGTTCCTTTGCCTCCAACATTGATGATACCCATTTCTCTGCGCTCAAGGAAATAGGCTGACTTAAGGGGTTCCAAAGTATCCAAAAAGACATTTCCTTTTCTAGGGATAACCCCACCTGCCATATAGCGATCGTAGTGGGTATAAACCCAATTCACCACATCGGTTCCAAAGACATGTTCTATTAAAAATTCATCTCGCAAGGCTTGAGTCCCCATTTGATTGGTCTCTCTCTGCCCTACAGCATATCTGATTTGGTAATTTTCATTCATTTTACCGTCTTACTTTTTGTATCAATTCAAGGGTTTCTGCAACTTTGACTTTTAGTCCCTGATAATCTTCATTGGCCAAGACCTCTTTGGAAATTAATTTAGAGCCCATACCCACACAAGTTACGCCCGCATCAAACCATGCTCTTAGATTTTCTTCTTCGGTACTGACCCCCCCGGTGGGCATAATACTGGTCCAAGGCTGTGGGCCTTTGATGGCTTTGACAAATCCAGGGCCGTAGGTACTTCCAGGGAATAGTTTTACGATCTCTCCTCCTAGTTCCTCTGCTTTTGCGATTTCAGTGAGGGAACCACATCCAGCTGACCACAATACTTTTCTGCGATTGCACACTAGAGCAATGTCCTCTCTCAATACAGGGGTAACAATAAAGTTCGCTCCCAATTGCATGTAAAGTGATGCCGCTGCTACATCGGTTAAGGAACCTACCCCCATAATCATATCAGGTAAATCTCGTATTACATAGCGATTGAGTTCATCAAATATTTGATGGGCAAAATCACCTCTGCTGGTAAATTCCAACAATCTTGCGCCTCCATCGTAACAGGCTTTAAGAGTTTTTTTTGCAATCTCAATATCGCTGTGATAAAATAGAGGAACCATTCCGGTTTCGGCCATTTTTGCTGCAACTTCTAAACGGGTAAATTTTGCCATAATTATCTTGCTACGCGGCCACTGGCGTCACCGCTCATTAATTTTTCTACCTCACTAACGGTGACCAAATTAGCGTCTCCCTTGATGGTGTGTTTAAGACAAGAGGCGGCCACTGCAAAGTTCAGTGCATTCTGGTCATCCTCTGGATACTTTAATAGACCATAAATCAACCCTCCCATGAAGGAGTCTCCCCCTCCTACCCTATCAACGATGTGGGTGATTTGATATTCGGGGCTCATATAGATATTTTTTCCATCATAAAGAATTCCAGCCCAAGTATTGTGAGAAGCAGAAATAGAACCCCTTAAGGTGGTGATCACTTTTTTTGCTTTGGGAAATTTTTTAATCATTTGCTCACAAACCGACTGGAAAGCTTCCGCTTTGACCTGATCTCCTTGGGTAGTGATGTCCAGTCCTTCGGGCTTGATCCCAAAGTGCTTTTCTGCATCCTCTTCATTTCCCAAAATGATGTCACAATAAGCAGTTAATTCAGTCATAATGGGTTCGGATGGTTGGCCATATTTCCAGAGTTTTGCGCGATAATTTAAATCGGTAGAAATGGTAATTCCTTTTTCACTGGCTATCTTAACGGCTTCCAAACAAGCATCGGCAGCCCCTTGAGAAATGGCGGGTGTAATCCCCGTCCAATGAAACCAGCTAACACCTTCAAACACTTCACCCCAATCAATCATCCCAGCAGTTATATCTGACATAGCAGAATGCGCACGGTCATAGACCACCTTACTACCTCGACTGACGGCCCCAGATTCCAAAAAATAAATTCCCAAACGGTCGCCTCCATAGGTAATATGGTTAATACCCACCCCTCTTTTACGCATTTCCATAATCGCACACGCTCCCATATCATTTTGGGGTAAACGGGTAACGAATTCAACAGGAACACCATAATTGGCCAAGGAAACAGCAACATTAGATTCTCCTCCTGCATAGACAACATCAAAACTGTTAGCCTGAGAGAATCTCAAATTACCGGGAGGTGAAAGTCTTAACATGATCTCACCAAAGGTTACTACTTTTTTCATGAAATTATTTTATTGTAAACTGAATTGGATTTTCGATTTTTATTGCAAGATCCTCTAGGTTGGCTTCCCAAGCTTGATGATCCGGAAATTGATTGCTCTCAGACCAGTAGAAGCCAACATAGTAAACCAATGACTGATTTAGAACTTTAAGATCCAAAAATACATGATTTTGATCTTTGATTTGAGGATTGAATATATGCTGACTTTTAAAATACTTCTTAGGGGATAAGATTACGTTGCTCAATGTCGTATCAAAATGATCTTGTTTGAAGATGAGTAAATTGTGCTTGTCTATTATGTCGCCATTGTTTTCCTGAAGCGATATTCCTGCAGATACTTCATCGGTTCCTTGAATGGAAACTTCAATTTTCATCAAGTTATTACCATAGTCTAAACTAATTTTCTTGTATTCCTTAATCATACCACTAGGGCCTTCCCAATCGGGGTAGTCAAGTTGAAAAAGAGTCCTTAAAGGTCCAGTTGCAAGGGTTTTGTGAGCATTGAAGTTTTTGGAAACAAAATACTGATCCCCACCTTTGATCGCCAAACCACCAGCACCTCTGCTGATCCCCACATGATAGTTATCCAAACCCTCTCCGTGGTCTTCGTGATAGCTTATACCTTCTTCTTCACTGGCTTTGTACCATTTGTCAATGATGGGATAATTAACCTTTTTTAACCAACAGTCAATACCACTAGAGATGATCCCTCCTTTTTTCCCTTCCTCGACCAAGGCTTGGGCCGAAGGGCCATAGGTCCTAAAGGCCACCCTGTCATTTTCCCACGTGTAATCATCAATTCGGGTGGGTACTATTCTGGAAAAGCAGTAGTTTACAACTTCCGGTTTATCCTGTTCTTCTATTATGTAAAAGGTCTTTTCTGATGACGGATCCATAGTGGGTTGAAAAATGAGTTGATCCATTTGACCATCTTGGTCGACATCGATCAATTGAGTGACTAAAAAGGTGTTATCCACAGGATCATATATTCCTATTTTATCAATTTTAGATAACCAATGATCTGGCAGTTCTGCTATCAAAATCTCAACGGTTTCATTTTGACGCTCAACATTCAAATTATTGGTCAAATGAATACTTAATGTGGTTGGTGCGCATGAGGCAAAAATACAAATTGAGCAAAACAGCTGAATGCTTTTGGAAAATGTCATAGCAATGTATTTGTTTAAATTATACTCCAAAAAATTTAGGCAGCCATAAACTTAATTGTGGCACATAAGTTACTAAAAACAAAGATAAAATCATTACCAAAAACAGAGGAATTAAAGGTTTAATGACTTTGGATATCGTTGTTTTTGCAATCCCAACCCCTACGAACAATACTGATCCCACTGGCGGGGTACAAAGTCCGATACAAAGGTTGAGCATCAAAACTATTCCAAAGTGGGTAGGATCCATTCCCAAATCGGTGACGATCGGAAGAAAAATAGGGGTAAAAATAAGTACTGCAGGAGTAGCGTCCATAAAAACTCCAACCGCTAGCAAGATGAGGTTGATCATCAAAAGGATAACAAATTTGTTGTCACTGACAGACAATAGAGCATTGCTGATGTCTTGAGGAATATTTTCATAGGACAGCACCCAAGACATACACATAGAAGCCCCAATCAACAACATCACAATGGCAGTGGTTTGAGAAGATTCTAAAATTACCTTAGGCAGGTCTTTAAACGACAATTCTTTATAATAAAAAGAAAGCAATATTGTATAGAGGACTGCTACGGCCGATGCCTCTGTCGCGGTAAAGATACCTCCAATGATCCCTCCAATAACGATGACCAAAAGGAGTAAACTGGGCAGAGCATCGATGAATTTCACAAATACCTCTTTAAGTGATGAACGTTTTCCAACAGGATATTGATTCTTTTTTGCCCATACCATAGCAACAATCATCATCAATAAACCAGTGAGAATTCCAGGAATATATCCAGCCAAAAACAAAGCTGCAATAGAGACACCCCCGCTGGCTAGGGAATATACAATTAAAGTATTACTGGGGGGAATGACCAGTCCTGTTGTAGATGAGGTGATGTTCACGGCAGCACCAAATTCTTTAGAATAACCTTCTTTTTCCATTTCGGGTCCTAAGATTGATCCCATGGCCGAGGCCGAGGCCATAGCCGAACCGGCGATGGCTCCCATCATCATGGCGGATACTATATTGATCAATGCAAGTCCACCGGGTAAAAATCCTACTAGGGTTTTGGCAAAAGAAATCAATCTGTGGGCAATACCTCCCTCACTCATGATTTGTCCTGAGAGTATAAAAAAGGGGATGGCCAAAAGGGCAAAACTGTCCAATCCTGTTGCAATTCGCTGAGACACAGTAGTTGTAGCAGCCGAAAAGGGCATTGCAGACATCAATGTAAACAATGAAGACATCGCGATACACCAAGCTACAGGAACCCCAAGAATCAGAAGAAACAAAAAACTTAGAACCAAAATTATTACTGGTAAAAACTCAATCATTGTAGCTGTTTTTTTAAGTCTAAAATTTTATAAAAAATAATCAGTATCCCACTGATTGGTATTACTGAGTAAACGACCCCAAGAGGGATTTTTAATGCCGGAGAAAGTTGCTCCAATACCAAGGTGATATAAACCAACCTCACCCCTCCAATAAACATACCCAATACGGCAAAAACCAGTATGGTCAGATTGATAAAAACTTGGATTTTTTTAAGGTTAGGTGGACTCATTTTTTCAGAAAAATAAGTAATGGCCACATGGTTCCCCTTCCCTGCAACATAGGCCGCTCCCAAAACACCCACCCAAATCATAAGGTAACGCGCCAACTCGTCTGTAAACGAACTGGGATTCGTTAAAATATAACGCGAAAAAACTTGCCACAATACATTGATGACCATTGCAGACATAATGACCACAAGGGTCTTTTCTAATAATGCATCTAACTTAGTTCTAAATTTCATGATTATTGAGTGTTTTTGATTTTATCAATAAATGACTTGATCAAAGGATCTTGTGCATATTGATCCGATACCGAGCTAGATATTTCAGCAAAATTAGATTTGTTGGGATAACTAACCTTAACTCCGGCAGCTTTGACGGCCTCCAGCGATTCAATTTCGGATTTTAACCACAATCTTCGCTGTTCTACAACAGATAAATCCATGGCTTTTTGAATCCATTCCTGGTCTTGATTGGATAGGTCGTTCCAGAAATGGGTACTCATCAAAACCACATCGGGAAGGACAGTATGTTCATCAATGATATAGTATTTACAAACCTCATAATGTCTGGACAAATAGAAACTGGGAGGATTGTTTTCAGCCCCGTCCACAACACCTTGTTGAAGCGCGGTGTAGAGTTCTCCCCATGAAATAGGTGTTGGAGAACCTCCGAATGATTTAACCATGTCAATCGCAGTTTGACTCTCCATCACTCTTATTTTAAGCCCTTTTAAATCATTGGGGTGTTCAATGGGTTTATCTATTGTATAAAAACTTCGGCTTCCTGAGTCGTAATATCCAAGACCTTTGAGCCAGTATTTCTCTGTACCATTGAGCAATTCCTCCCCTACAGGCCCATCAAGAACTCTGAATGCGTGTTCTTTGTCTCTAAACAAATATGGAATGCCAAATACTTTTATACTGGGTGAAAAGTTTTCCAATACCCCCGCAGAAACTTTAGTCATATCCAAACTACCAATTTGAAGCAACTCCAAACACTGACGTTCGGTTCCCAATTGTTGGCTGGGATAAATTTGCACCTTAAATTTCCCCCCAGAAATTTCTTGTAATTTTTCACCAAAAAAAATCATGCCTTGATGAACGGAGTGTCCCGTATTCAATCCATGCCCCAGTCGAATGATTTTGGTAGATTTGATCTGATCACAGGAAATAAAACTGAGTAATAGCAAGAAAACGATTATTGTTTTAAACCTAAACATTAGTTTTTGTATTTAATGAATTTTTTCAAATTGCGATAACAGATATTCTCAACCATATTTCCAAAAAAAGCAACATCGTTGGGTAAAAGACCACTCTCTATGTCATTTCCAATCATATTGCAGAGCAATCGTCTGAAATACTCATGCCTTGGAAAAGATAGAAAACTACGGCTGTCGGTCAACATTCCAATGAATTTAGACAACAGACCCATGTTGGATAGGGTTCTCATTTGTAACTCCATTCCGTCTTTCTGATCGAGAAACCACCAAGCAGTCCCCCATTGTATCTCTACTTTTTCGTTGTTGAAATTACCGGGCATAGTGGCAAAAATCTCATTCATAGATGGATTTAGATTATAGAGTATGGTATTGGTCAGCTTATCCTTATCGTTTAGCATTCCGAGCAATTTGGAGAGGTTTTTTGCTTGGTTAAAATCGCCAATTGAGTCGCATCCTACATCGGCACCCAATTGCCTTTTTAGTTTTTGGTTATTGCCTCTCAATGCACCCAAGTGCAATTGTTGAGTCCAACCATGGTCATGATACATAACAAACAGCTCATACAATACACAGGAATTAAAAAGGCTTGCCTCTTCAGCTGTGGGAAGAATTCCTGATAAGCGTTTCTTGAGAATAGCATTTGCCTGGGCATGGCTGAAGTCACTTGCATGTGTAAACTCTAAGCCGTGATCAGAAATCCTACAACCGTTCTGATGAAAATAGTCGACCCTTGAGTTGAGGGCTGCCAAAAGAATGTCTAAATCTTCTATTTTGGTCTCTACAAGACTTCCGAGAGTTTCCAAATAATCCAAGTATTGCTCGCCTTCAATCCCAAAAATATTATCAGGTCTAAATCCCGGTAAAACCTCAGGGCCTCTTTCATCACTCGCAGCTATTTTTTGATGGGCATAGAGATTATCTATAGGATCATCCGTAGTACACAACATCTCTACTTTCATGTCATTGAGCAAAGCCTTGGGGGTTAAGTCCGACAATTGTCTATTGGTTTCCTCAAAAATAGCAGATGAAGTAGAGGGTTGTAGCAGGGCATTAATCCCAAAGTAACGCTGTAATTCCAAGTGTGTCCAATGGAAAAGTGGATTTCCAACAGTAAAAGGAACGGTATAGGCCCATTGATCAAATTTTTCTTTGTTACTTAACTCTTTTCCAGTGATAAATTTTTCGGGTATGCCAAGGGTTCTCATAGCCCTCCATTTGTAGTGATCTCCATCCAACCAAATTTCGTTAATGCCCTTAAAGGCTTTGTTTTCAGCAATAACATCGGGTGGCAGGTGGTTGTGATAATCAATAATCGGCATGGAAGCAGCGTAGTCAAAATACAATCTTTCCGCTGTTTTGTTTTGAAGTAAAAAATCCTCTTTGATGAATGCTTCCGTACTTTTGAATTCCATTTTAAATCATTTTATTAATTCCCCATTCCAATCCCCTTAATTCTGCTAATCCCTTAAGTCTTCCAATGGCAGAGTAGCCAGGATTAATTTTGGGTTTTACAAGATCATCCAACATTTGATGCCCGTGATCAGGTCGCATGGGAATGGAAGCATCTTCTCGTCCCTCAGCATGTCTGCGTCGTTGTTCTATAATCACTCTGGTAATGATTTCAAACATATCCACATCTCCAGCAAGATGATCTGCTTCGTAAAAATTACCCTCTGCGTCACGCTTAGTACTTCGCAGGTGTAAAAAATGAATACGTTCTGCAAAAGCATCAAAAAAAGCTTGAAGATCATTGTCTGCCCTCACGCCTAACGAACCTGTACAAAATGTGACTCCATTGGATAATGGTGAAACTTGATCAAAAATATATTGATAATCTTCCTGAGTACTCACTACTCTTGGTAAACCCAAAAGGGTAAACGGTGGATCGTCAGGGTGAATACACATTCTGATGCCTAATTTTTCGGCAAATGGAATGATTTCTTCTAAAAATTTCACTAAATGAGAACGCAATTGGTATGCATCGATTCCTTTGTAAGTATCTAGCATAGCTTTAAATTCTCCCATGGAGTAGCCCTCTTCCGATCCTGGCAAACCTTTGAGCATATTATCAGAAATTCGTTGAATATCGGAGGGTGAGAGGCTTATAAATTGATTTTTTGCTTGTTCGATTTCCTCTGTATTATAGTCATTTACCGCTCCTTCACGATTGAGAATGTGGAGATCAAAGACCCTCAGTTCTGAAGCATTGAATTCTAGCGCAAGAGATCCGTCCTCAAGGGGCATATCCAAGCGTGTTCGAGTCCAGTCAAGTATAGGCATAAAATTGTAACAGATTACATAAACGCCACAAGAGGCCAAGTTCTCCATGCTCACCTTATAATTTTCGATAATCTGTTGGAAATCTGAGGTTCTGGTTTTTATTTTTTCGTGTACCGGAAGAGATTCCACAACATCCCATGTAAGTCCGGCTTTCTCAATTTCATCTTTTCTTTTTTGAATTTCTTCCACCGACCAAATATCACCATTGGGTATATGATGTAGGGCACTTACAATTCCAGTTGCACCGGCCTGCCTTACATCAGAAAGACTAACAGGGTCTTTGGGTCCATACCAGCGCCATGTTTGTGTCATTTTCATAATAATAATTAAACCCCACTGAAGGCACTAAAACCTCCATCAATGGGTAGTACAACACCTGTTATAAACTGAGCGGCATCACTGCATAAAAAATGAATGGCACCATTGAGTTCTTCTGCTTTCCCAAATCGTTTCATTGGAGTATTTCTGATGATGTTATCCCCTCTTTCGGTATAAGAGCCATCCTTATTAAGTAATAATTTTCTGTTTTGATTTCCCACAAAAAAACCTGGAGCAATGGCATTGACACGAACACCAGGTCCGAATTTTAAGGCCATTTCAACCGCCATCCACCGGGTAAAGTTTTCGATACCTGCTTTGGAAGCGGAATAACCTACCACTCTAGTAATTACTCTATCTACGCTCATTGAAGAGTAATTGATAATAGAACCACTTTTCTGTTCTGCCATGATCTTTCCAAATATCAATGAAGGGATGACGGAGCCGTTGAGGTTCAATTCTGTGACCTTCTTAAAATCGTTAATAGACAAATCAAAAATAGTTTGGTCAACAGCAATGGTCGCACCAGGCACATTACCTCCAGCTGCGTTAAGCAGTATATCAACCCTACCCCACTCTTTTAAAATTTTATTACTTACGTTTTCTATGGATTCTTGGGACAGCACATCGGCCACAAAACCAATGGCAATTCCTCCTTCCTTAATAATGGTATCAACAGTTCTTTTGACAGATTCTTGGGTAAGATCCAAAATGGCAATCTTTACGCCTGACAGGGATAAACTTTTTGCAACACATCCTCCCAGCGCCCCCCCTCCTCCAGTAATGACGGCTACCTTATTCTTTAAATCAAAATTTGGCTTCATTTATTGTTTTAAAAAATATAATTAACATTATCCCACACTACCATTTTCTCAGTATCCATGGCTTTAATTCCCATTTCTACGGCATAAGCTGCTTGAGCTCCAGTGGTTACATTAGAAAAGGGTGTTTTATTATTAATTATGGATTCTCCAAAATCCATTAAGGCTTGTTTTGTCGGGTCAATGTGTTTGATGTCTAGCGGAGTTCCTTTGCCTTGAGTCCAATTGGTCGTTGCTCCTGATACACCGTCCACTTCTCCATACTCGGCCTTGTAGCTTCCTTCGGGATAGAACCAGGCAGACTGATTGAAAATGGTAAGGGTACCTTTGTCGCCCATGACCAAAATCTTATAATCATCTTTAGCGTTGGAGGTCAGACAAGAAAAGGTCGCTTTTACCCCTTCGGGAAATACATAGATTACCTTAGTATTGTCATAGGTTTCTCTGCCATCTTTCCAGTAATCAATTCCCCCAATTCCAATTGCTTTTTGGGGGGTAGACTGGAGTAACCAATTGGTAAAATCAATTTGATGAGAGCTCAATTCGGCCAAAAGGCCGTAAGAATACTCTCTGTACATTCTCCAATTGATTTGTCGTTCCAGTGAAGGCTCAGGAACAGATCTTCTCCAATTTCCATTTCGATTCCACTGGGCCTCAATGGAAGTGATCTTACCAACTTTACCGTCTGCGATCATATCGACCAGTTTGGTGTATAACCTAGAACTATGATACTGATGTCCAGTTTGAAAAATTTTTTTGGAGGTTTTACACTTGTTTACAATACGAGCTATTGCTGAAGCCCCTTTGGCTAAAGTTTTTTCACAATAAACATGTTTGTCTGCGTCCACTGCATCGACAGCGATTTTATCATGGGTGTTTAAAGGAGTACTAATGATTACTCCATCGATATTTTTATCGTCTAATAATTTTCTGTAATCCTTAAATGCTTTAGCTTTTCTATTGCCTTTGATTAGGTCAAATCCCTCCTGTAATCTAAAGGGTATAGTGTCACAAGCTCCAATCACATTGAAGTTGGACAATTTATTTAGTATTTTAATAATTCCTTGTCCTCTTCCTCCGGTTCCAATCACCCCAAGGTTAATACTACTGTTAAGATTGGTATTAGCCATTAAGTTTGGGGATAAAACAGTGCCTAAAAGCACTCCTCCAGAATTGCGAATAAATTCTTTTCGTTTCATTAGCAAATTAATCTTTATTAATGATTGAATTAATTTCCTCAAGGGATTTACCCTTGGTCTCTGGCATAGTAAAAACAGAAAAGATGAGTTGAAGAACCATCATTATTGTAAAAAAAGAAAATATAGGCCAAGGGTTTTCCTTAAAGATTGCAATAACTGGAGGTCCTAACAAAGTGATAAATGCGGCAAACACCCAGTGAACACCTGCACCAAAAGATTGTCCTTTTGCTCTAATTCTGTTAGGAAAAATTTCAGAGATAAAAACCCAGATAACGGTACCCTGTCCAACAGCGTGGGAAGCAATAAAAGCAAAAATAAATAAAGCTATCCATTGTGGATCAGTCTGAAAATAAAAAGCCATAGAGACACCCGACAAGCTAAAAATATATCCCAGTGAACCTAATATCAATAGCTGTTTTCTTCCCAATTTATCGATAAGCATCAAGCCAAGAAAAGTAAAGAAAATATTAAGCAGTCCGATCACTACTGAATTGAAAAGAGAGGCTCTTGTTGCAAAACCTGCCATTTCGAGGATTTCTGGAGCGTAATAAAGTATAAAGTTAATCCCCGACAATTGATTGAAAAACGAAATCAGAAAAGCCAATAAAAGAATTTTTTGATTGCTACTGTTTATTAATTTCTCTTGTTTGTTTGAACTACTGTCCGCTGTTTTAATTTGTTTGAGAACCCTATCAGCCTGTTGGTCGTCACCGTATATCTGACTTAGGGTTTTCAATGCAGCACTGTCATCTTTTTGAAAAATGATTTGCCATCTTGGTGTATCTGGAATATATAGGGTCAGTACAAAATACATCAAGGCAGGAATCGCTTCCACACCCAACATCCATCTCCAATCGGAACTTTCATCAAAACCAGTAAGCAAATAATTGGAAAAAAAGGCAATGAGAATTCCAAAAACCAAACTAAATTGATACAAAGCACCAAGTCTTCCTCGGTTTTCAGAGGTAGAAATTTCAGAAATATATATAGGTGCAGCAATAGAAGAAATACCAACTGCTACTCCTCCAATAAACCTAAAAAAGGAGAAAGTATAGGGGTCAAGGGCTAAAGCCGAACCCAAAGCAGAAATGAGAAATAATAAACCTATCCAAGTAAGGGTTTTTTTACGGCCGAATTTATTAGTGGGATAAGATCCAAACAAAGCTCCAAGAACCGTGCCCCATAGGGCCATAGACATGATAAAAAACCCATGAAAAAAAGGACTTGTTGACCACAATTCCTTTATAGGCAGATTGGCTCCAGAAATTACGACTGTATCAAATCCAAACAGAAAACCCGATAAAGCTGCGACAAGAATCCATTTGAATGATTTTGACATATTTAAAAATTCGTGTGCGTACACTTATTAAGCAAATATAGATAAAGAGATTTAAAATTTCATCCCACTAGCTTTATAAAATTCGAAATTATTTTAGGTAATAAATAAATTAAAATTATAGTAGAAGGTAGTATATTTGAAAAAACCATTATAGTTGATAACCATAAAAGATATAGCAAATGAAGCCAATGTTTCAACAGGTACTGTGGACAGGGTTTTGCACAATCGAGGTGGAGTATCTCCAAAGACAGAAACCAAAATCAGAAAGATTTTAAAACAGAAAAAGTTTAAAATCAATCTAATTGCCAGTTCGCTGGCCATGAAAAAGCACCACAACTTGGCGACTCTGATTCCCAAGCATGACGAACAAAACCTTTTTTGGAAGTCTCCCTACTCCGGAATTAAGAAAGCTAACCAAGAGGTCGGAGCCTATGGGATTGAAAATCACATATTTCTGTTTGACCAATTTGACCCCCAAAGCTACCTAAAAGCCTTCCGAAAACTCATCAAAACTATGCCTGATGCAGTGGTTATGGTACCCGTATTTGTCAAGGAATCTAGTGAAATCATTAAAGAACTTGATGACAAAAAAATCCCTTATCTTTTTCTCAACGCAGCTCTTAAGGGATATGAAAACCTGTGTTATATAGGCCAAAAGTCCTTTGAAGCTGGTATTTTATCTGGAAAACTTTCGCATTTGTGTTCGAAAGAAAAAGATGAGTTTTTGATCATTTTGACCCGAAAAAACATACATGATTATGAGGCTAACAATGAGAGGATCAAAGGCTTTATAAATTATTTCAACAGGAATCTTCCGCAAGCTGTGATTCATCAGCTAAAATTTGATCAGTCAGAGGGTATTAAAATAGTCAGTAAGAAAATTAATAATTTTTTAACACAAAACCCTCGTGTAAGGATAGTTATGGTTCCTTCCAGTAGGGTTTCCAACATCTGTAAATTGATTGACAATGATTTACTTTCAGGACTAAAACTAATTGGATTTGATACCACTCCTCAAAATGTGGAAGTATTAAACAAAGGCATCGTTTCATTTTTGATCTCTCAGAAATCCTTTAACCAAGGCTACAAAGCCATTACAACGATAGCCAACTACTTGGTTCACAAAGAAACGCCTTCAGACGAAATTCCCATGCCTTTGGAAATCATTACCAAAGAAAATTACAGATATAGTCATACAGAAGAACGAAATTACTAAGACGAAAATTAGAAACTGACCTCATTGACCGGATTGCCCTCCACGTCATGATGCGTAAATCTGATACTTGGTGACTTTCCACTGTTTATCGAAACCGAAAGAAAACCACCCTTAACCCTCAAAAATTGATGCTCAGGTCTAAAATCTTCCTTTTTCCATCCCCCTGCGTGGACATCGGCGCCCGCTCCACATCCAAACTCCCAAAGGTTAGTCTTCTTAACATGAGTAACGTACTGCCAGTGGCGATCTCCATTGACAATAAATAGGTTTTTTTGCTTTTTTATAAAATTGAGAATTTCTGCTTGTTCATGAGCATATCCCGAATTACTGAGGTTGTCATTTTTGTTTTTTCTATCTGGACCCAAAATAGGAGACGAAGTAATTAAGACCTTAAAGCTTGCATCTGAATCACTAACGGTATCATAGAACCATTGCTTTTGGGTTGCACCCCAAATGGTTTTATTCGGCCCATCTTTCAAATAATTTTGATTCCTGTAGTTTCGACCCTCAACGATCCATATCTGTAAATCTTTACCCCAACGAATAGTTTTGTACCTTTTGGGGTAGCTGGGGAACTGTTCTTCATCAAATATCTCTAATCCCCGCTCAAAAGATACCGTTCCGTAATCCTTTCCAGGATAACTGTCATCGAAGCCCACATCGTGGTCGTCTTTCATGAAATAGGAAGTATGATTGTTGTAGAAAGAACGCTGAAAAGGGAGTGAAAACAATCGATTCCATTTAAAACGCATCAACTCCTCTGTCATTGCATAGGGAAAGGGTTTGTCCATGTATTCTATGTCCCCAGTGTGCACATAAAAATCGGGTTTTAATTTGGATATACTAGGATATATTTTATGACCATTATCTGGATCATCACGTCGATTATAGTCATGACAAGAAACTACACAAAATTTGATGTCTGAATTGGTATTTTGATTAGCAGGCAGGATAAATTGACCGAAAATACTGTCAGAAATTTCCTCCCCCTTTTGGGGTCGGGCATAGATTTTAACACGGTAATCCTTTCCCGCTTGCAACTGCTCCAACTTCCATTGATGGGTAAAGTCTTGGTTGGGATTTACGACGCTCCAATCCGTAACAGTACTCTCCTCTGGATGCCCCCTAATAAAGTAATGGAGTTGAACCTCTCCCAGGGCTCCAGGACAATAGCCTTCCATATCTTTAAGAGACAAGCCTTTAGGAATCTGAGTGTTATAGATTCCATCAACATCCCGGTTCTCAGACAAAGATTTCATTTTTTCCCGAGATATTTCTAAAAAAGGACGACCATTAAAATTAGCCAATTTATTTTGTGTCAAACGTGTCCATACTACAATAGAATTTTGATCGGCCCAGCCATTTTTAATTCCATTGCCAAAATAAGGTCCCTTTATGGGTTCCATAGTTTGACAGCACACTAAAAACAATCCTATTCCTCCTATTAAAAAATTGTTTAGTTTACAAAAACCCTGTATTTCCATAAATAGCCTACCCAATGATTAATAGATTAATAACAAAATAAATGTGTGTACCTACAACACTTGACAAACTTAACAAAAAAACACAATCCCCTATTGCGCAAATGCTGGATTGTACTGTCCCCTATCATTAAAACCTCTAAAATTCCGCATAGTAGAATAACGTGGATAGCTGTCAAAGATTGGGTTGTCAGAAACTCGAGGATCGCCTTGAGCTTTTAGGTCATTTAGCAGTTGTTGTTTGAGTTGTGCTAGGGTTTCTTGATATTCCGTAAGCATAGCAATATTGCGTGTACAATAGGGGTCTTTTTGTATATCATACAATTGTTCTTGTGGTCTTTTAGCAAAAGCCAACTCAAAAAAAGTGCTGTTCTCGCTAGCCATGACCACCTCTTTGGATGGGGAGGGGTCTACATCATGGTAGCCTGGATAAAGGGATTTAAAACCTTTTGCTTTATTGCTTTGGTCATTTTTTGGATTTTGAGGTACTGGATCGCCTTGTGGCCACCGGTCGGGTTTAAAATGATGTACATATAAAAATTCTTTAGTCCTGATCGCTCTTGCAGGATAGCCTAAATTTTCGGGGCGAGCGTGGGTGTGGCGTTCCCTTCCAGTCAAAACATATTGTCGATGATTAGGGTGTTTTTCTTGTGTAAGAACGGGCATTAAACTCTTTCCTGTGGTGATCATTGCATGGGGAGATCCAACAAACTCTAAAAAAGTGGGGGCTAAATCAATCAAACCAACGGGATCATCCACTTTTTTACCCTTGAGACCTTTGGGTATGGAAATGACCAAGGGAACGTGGGTACCAAACTCTTGAACATTGGCCTTGGCGTATGGAAAAGGCATACCATTATCTGCCGTAACGACTATAAAAGTATTATCCAACTCTCCTTCTTCCTTAAGGAATTTAATCATTTGATGTAGATGGTGATCGAAATATTCTATTTCCAGTATATAATCCAATAAATCGTTGCGCACAACCTCGTTATCAGGTAAAAATTCTGGTACTTGAACCTCTTCAATGTTTTTTTCGGCCTTTACACCACTTTGATATTCATAAACGCGATGCGGCTCATGGCCACCATACCAGAAGACAAAGGGGCTTCCCTGCTCTTTTTGGCTGTAAAAATCTTTAAAATTCTGGATATAGTCAGTCGGTCTTATTCCTTTGGTAGGTGGATCGGCCAACTGGTATCGATTAAATGCTTTTCCCGCTGGGTTTTGCTTGCGTCCACTGATCTTCCAGTTACCTGGCCCCCATGGTTTTCCTGTATACCCCGTAAAATAACCTTGTTGTTCCAGAACCTCTGTAAATACTTTGAATTTTTTGGGGAAATTACTGGCGTGTGTACCAGCCTCCTCCAATTCCCAAATGTTTTTTCCAGTGAGGATAGCAGCCCTGCTTGGGCTGCATTGGGGAGCCGCTACAAAAGCGTTGTGAAACAACACCCCATTTTTGGCAACATAGTCAAAACCGGGAGTTTGGATTTCCGCAAAGCCATAAATTCCTGTGTGTGGATATGATTGGTCGTCGGCAATGGCTATAAGGATATTTGGATGTTTTTTTACATTCTTGGTAGGAACCTCACAAGAGGACAAAGCATGTATTAAGGTGAGTAAAAAAAGGATTATTGAAAAATATTTCATGTGGATATTATTAATGTTTTATTGAAGTGTCTCTAAACTTTATAATTAAAATAATCATTTCGATTTTATTTCAAGGACATTGGATTGAGCTGTCTGATCGAGTCCAGTTTTTGTATCATTTGATCGAGTATGACAGGGAATTTTTGTGAAAGATCATTACTTTCCGAGGGATCTTTTTTGAGGTTATAAAGACGTTCTGGAGTTTCACCTTTTGCAGTGGGTTCAGTTACCGGAGGGCTGAATCCTCCCGAGCCTCTTTTTTCAATCATTTTCCAATCTCCATATCTTAACGCAAAATGCCCTTTAGAAGAATGATGAATGATGGGCTTTAGTGATGTTTTATTTTCTTTTGTTGTCCATTCATCAAATAGACTATAGCTGTCTAACGCTTTCGAAGGGAGTTCGAGCAAATCAGCAACAGTAGCGTAGAAATTTGCTAATGAATTGGTTTGGTTGGCTATACTGCCAGGACTCAGCATGCCCGGCCATTTGACAATAAAAGGAACTCTATGTCCTGCTTCATATATATCGCCTTTCATGCCTCTATAATTGGCCGCTGCCCTATGCCCATACTTTTTGATATGATGAGGTTTCCAATAAGGGCCATTGTCACTAGTAAAAATCACCAAGGTCTCTTCCGCGATGCCTTGATCCTCCAAAAACTTAAAAAGTTGCCCCAGTTGATCGTCCAGCATTTCAACAAATGCCCCATACATACCCGCCTCTGAGGTATAGGGAGCATTGGCTTTAGGTACCCAAGGGGTATGGGGAGCCGCTAGGGGAAGGTAGAGGAAAAATGGATCATCTTTCTTTTGGGCTTTATCGATAAAGGCCATGGCTTTATTGATGAAATTGGGCAAGACCTCATAAAAATTAAAGCCCTCAGCCATGGGACCGGGGCGCCAAAAATCGTAATCCCTGTCCCCCTCCATATTACTTCCCTCAGTATTGTCATTGATCGGCTGAGTGAATCTTTCATTCTCCAAATAAAGGTATGGAGGGATATCGAGAGAGGCCGGAAGAATATAACTGTAGTCAAAACCGACTTTCATAGGCCCTCTGGTGGGGGTTTTGGAAAAATCGACGATTTCTACTTTATAATCGGTAATCAAACCATAATCATTTTGTACAATTTGGTTTACTTGATAGGGTGTTTTGAGTTGCCAGTCCAGTCCCAAATGCCATTTACCCACAACAGCGGTTTGATAACCGTTACGTTTTAATAATTTGGCAACGGTTTCTTTTTCATTCGGAATCATCAGTGGCCCATAACTCCACAACACTCCGGTTTTTAGAGAAGTACGCCAAGCGTATTCTCCTGTAAGGATGCTGTAGCGCGTGGGAGTGCAAACAGAAGAGGTGGAATGCATGTCCATAAAGCGCATGCCCTCCCTTGCAAGTTGATCCAAATGTGGGGTTTTTATTTTTGAGTAATTGTTGTAAATCGACAAATCTCCATAGCCGAGATCATCGGCCAATATATAGATAATGTTGGGAGTATTCTCTGGGACTTTTTCTTTTAGAGCGCAGCCCAAAAACAATAAAAAAACTAAAATCCGGATTGGAAAGAATCGTTTTTTAAAAGTCATTGTTTTAGTTTTTAAATTAATCCAATCTTAATTCTTTAGTCTATTTTTCTGATTCAGCATAAGCCACAAACTCATTCAATTGATTCCCATCTACATCGTAATGCCTGACGGTAATACTTGTATTGTCTTTTGGATCAATTGTCACAGTCATTGTCCCCCCAACAACATTCAGATACAGATGCTCGGGTCGGACATCATCTTGCCTCCACCCCCCAGCGTGATCATTACTGTTTGCTCCTATGGAAAATTCGACAATTCCATATTTGGGGTGTTTTGAGACATATTGCCAATGTCGATCTCCACAAACCACATACATATTGGATTGGGTTGCCATAAATTTACGGATTTCTTCGCCTTCGTTATAAAAACCCCTGTTGGAGTGATTATCCTTTTTTTGTTTACGATCTGGTCCTATCACAGGGGTAGGACTGATCAACAGTTTAAAGGTTGCATTAGAGGCTTTGACGGTTCTTTTAAACCAAGCCATTTGTTCCTTACCCCAAATGGTTTTGTTGGGCCCGTCTCTTTGGGTATTAGGGCTGCGATAATCCCTTCCTTCAACCAACCAAATCTGTAAATCCTTACCCCATCGAAATGTACGATAGGTTTTGTCTTTGATGGGCATTTCCTGTCTAAAAACTTCTAATCCCTGTTCGAATGTAAAATCCCCCATAAAGGAACTTTCAAGTCCCCTGTAGCTATCATTAAACCAAGCGTCATGGTCATCTTTTTCAAAATAGCTGGTCACTTGAGCGTGAAAAGATTTATTAGTGGGCAAACTAAACATCCTGTCCCAGTGGTAATGTGCCATCGCTTTGTTTTTGGCTAAATTATCATAGTAAATGATATCACCCGCATGAACAAAGAAATCAAGGTCGAGTGTTTCCAAAAAGGGATATATTTTATATCCATCTGGATGATCTTGATCTGGATATCCCTGGCATGTACTGGCTGCAAAAACGATTTTTCGGGAGGAATTGGCATCGGGTGGGGTCTTGAATTTTCCTCTAATCTGAGCACTTATTTTAGATGAATCTTCAGGCCTTCCCTCAATCTTAATTGCATAAGTAGTTCCAGGTTTGAGTTCACTTAAAATAATTTTTTTGCTAAAGTTGGACTCTGGTGCAACCGATTGCCAAGGGGTGGATTGCCAAGCTTTCTCCCTAAGTTTTTTGTATTTCACCCTCACCATTCCGTTTGCTCCAGGAACTGCTCCTTCGATAGTGTTGATATCGAAGCCTTGTGGAAAATAAACCACTCCATTTTTATCCCTACGGGTTTTTCTGAGATGTTTTTTTCCTGTCTCGGGATCCGTGTATAGGGCAATGGGTAAAGGAGCATCATTGACTCGGGTGGGATTCTGCGTTAAACGGGTCCAAATGACTGCCTCCTGTTGGCTAACATCACCAATTCTAATGCCAGTGGCAAAAAAAGGACCTTTTTGACTCATAGATTGAGCGATCAATTCGAACTGAATCATCAGTAATAATATTGCGGAGCCAGTGATCCTTAGGTAAAAAGGTGTAAATCTCATTTGTCTTCTTTTTTACTTTGTTTTGATGTTTTTGTGAAATAATCGTTGATAGTATAATAACTATGGACTTTCCAATCCTCGTTGGTCTTTGGAAGGTTTTGACGCATTGCTTTTTTCAATGAATCTAAAGCTAAAATCTTTGAAATATTATGACGCTCCTCTGGGTCATTTTTTAGATCGTATAATTCTTCTGCTCCATTCTCATATTGAATGTATCGATAGCGCATATTGATCATGCTGTGATTGTTTTTTCCATAGGTGGTGATGGCAACAGCAGTTGAATCTGATTTCTGATTCAATAGGGGAACCAAGCTTTTTCCTTCATTTGATGGGTTGGCCGGGAGTCCTGCCAATTCCAAAAGAGTAGGATAGACATCCAACAGCTCTACAGCCTGATGAATGGATTGGTGTTTTTTGATTTTTGGAGATTTAAAAATCAACGGAACACGAGTGGATTCACTCCATATCGTTTGTTTTCCAAAGGATCCTTTTTCACCCAATTCGTAACCATGATCGGACCACAAGACTACGATTGTGTTATTTTTGTAGGCACTGCTTTCCAACGCATCAAGCAGCACCCCTACTTGATGATCTACAAAAGAAATACAAGCCAGATAGGCTTGAACAATCTTTCTCCACTGTCCTTTTTCAATGGCCCATTCAGTGGTTGGCATCATCCCTTTAAAGGCAATTTGCTTGGCTATTTCTGGAAGGTCGTTCCAGTCATTGGGTAGATAGGACGGTAAAGTGATTTGATCGGGAGGATAGAGATCAAACCATTGCTTTGTGGTGTACCAAGGAACATGGGGACGAATAAAACCTACGGCCATAAAAAAGGGACGCTTGTGCTCCAAATGAAGTTGTTTTTTTGCCCATTGTGCATATCCGTAATCATGCATCAAACTGTCATGATTTGGAAAAGTACCCCAGTCGGTGGAAGTTCCTTTTTTATCCCAGTTCATTTTTTTCTCTGGAAGTGGACCAAAACCCGATTTTCTCCCACCCGATACCTCAAAAACACCTTCGGGAGCATGGTTGTGAAATATTTTACCCACTCCAATGGTTTTGTAACCATGGTCATTAAAGTATTGCGGAATAAAACGAACCCTTTCCATAAGGAGATTACCTTTTCTAAGATTTTGATCTTTAATCTGACCGTATATACCTGTTGAGGAGGGTCTTAGTCCTGAGAGCACAGATGCACGTGAAGGACCACAAATAGGCGCCTGACAATGAGCATTGGTATAAAATAACCCCTCCTTGGCCAAGCGATCAATATTAGGGGTTTTTACATCGGGGTTTGCTTTTAAAATCCCAACCCAATCATTGAGATCGTCTATTGAAATCATTAGAACATTAGGAACGAAATTTTCTTGTTCAGACGATTGACAACTGAAAAAAAATAAAAAATATATCAGTGAAAATAAAGCCCTGAGCTGTTTTAAAATCATTATTTAAATCTTTTAGCCGCGCTGATGATACTTTTAGGGTAAGTGTCTTCAACCGTTTTAATTCTTTTTTTTCCATCGACTACTTCAACCAATTTGGCGACACCTCCTTCGTCAGCAACATTGGAAGAAAATTGAACTGTCCCCTTCTTGTTCTCAAGACTGATTGCAGCCGGAGAATTGGTGTCTAAGTTGGCTTTGATGATCCAATCGCCCACTTCAAATTCGCCATTTTTTTTGGAAGGAATAATACGTTCATATTTTAAATCTTCACTCACCTGAATAATGGCCAAAAAACGCATCTTGTCTTGTTTCTTTTGTGTGGATGCTTTGAAATGCCAGTGGTTTTGGTAAACGAGTAAATTTCCGTCGGGTGTTTCTTTTCTCAAAAAGTTTTTGGGGGCTACCGAAAACTGATCGGTAACCGAATAGTCCAATGCTGTTCCTCCAAAAAGGGTCAATCTTCCCCCCCTGTCTGAGTAGGTGGTCTCCACGGTTTTGTTTTCAGCATTCAATTTTAGCCCGTGATAGTTGTGGATTAACCAACTCCAGTCCAAAGGTTTGTGGGCTTCCATTTCGTCATAAACGACAAAGGTTTTGGGTTGGAGTAATAGGTAATGTCTTCTAAAAAGTTTGACTCCCAGGTCGTCGGGGTTCTTGTCTTTTCTTTTTCTTATGGGCAACTCATGAGCCTGATAGGCGTGTGAAGCATCTCCAACCACATAGGAAAGTTGATCACCTGTTATAAATCTAGGAAGGAAACCATAAGCTCCAGCGTCATAGGGCTGCCCATGATCATTGACCAAGATACCATTGTGCCCTTGAGTGTGTTTATACCAAGCCAAGGTGTGTGGAGCTCCCATCCACGGTCGATGACCGGAATTGTAAAATAAGCGTTTTCCTTGATAAGCAAGATTAAAAGTATTGTGTTCGGCATGGGTGTGCGCCAAAGGTCCCATAGGAGAACTTTTGACGGAAACCCTGAGGTTATTTTTTTTATCCGCTCTATTGGTATTGAGATAAGCTACTCCAACATCGGGAAAGATTTCAGCCTCTGGCAATTCAGGGGTATTTTCCGTGGAGGGCAGAGGCATGTCATAGCCTTGGGTGATTCTAAACCAAGCGTAGTCCATATCGTCCGTGAGTGAGGATTTTCCCATCGGTCCGCCCGTATAATCACTATCGATCAATGTTTGTTGGAGTTTATCCAATTCCGAAAATACAGCTTTGGAATAAAGGAGCGCCTGTGGTTCGCCTGTAATCCTAGCATAAGCATCGGCAAAAGCACCGTATTCCAGATTTGGCATGGGCCATTTCTTTCCATCGTTGCAAAAGCCATCACTTGTAGCCCCCGGTGGATAGGCATAGGTCAACCAATTCATAAAATTGCCATACCAAGGAACCTTAAAAAAATTTTGTCCAGTGTAGGCTCCCAATTTCATGGGGATATCGAGTAGGGTCATCACGTTCATACGCATGTAACCCGTTCCGTTGAACCAAGCTCCGTCCTCTGCTGCCATTTTAGGGTGTTGTGCCAACCACAATTCATAAATGTATTCCAGCCATAGGGTCGCCTCGGGCAGTTCTTCTAACATTGCGATAGAGGTAAGGAACATTCGATGGAGTATGTGCTGCCATACGTGCATGGAGGAATTTCGGTTTTCCAAATAATTGGTCCATTGCTCATAAAAACCATTCCCTCGGGCAAGTACTTGTCGGAGTACTGCTTTTCGATCTTTGGTAGAAAGTTGATCCCAAAAGGCATCAGCCGCTAGGGCCAATGATTCCATAATGATCGAATCTCCAAAGTCATTGATCCTGGTCAAACCTTTGGGATCCCAAGTGGTGGCCTCGCGCATCCATTTAAGGGCACTGTCAAAATATTTATTATCCTCAGTTAGCAGATAGGCATGAGTGAGTATTTTAAGTGAGCTTCCAAAGGCATATCCCACATTTTTACTGAATATTTTTTTGATTTTATCCGTCTCATTTTCATCTCTCCCCTCAAATTGAATGCTTGCATCTCGCTCACTCGGAATCTTTTGGCTCATTAATTTGTTGGCTTCTTCCAAAATTTGAGCACTTTCTTTATAAGTCATTGCTTTTGCCTGCCATTGCTCCTTTTGCTCCTTTTTGACCATTAGCCTCGGATGAGTCCTGGGAATAGACTGGTAAAGGCTATTAAATGAAGGGGGAACAAAGTCGATAGAAGCATCGTTTACAATAAAGGAAGCCACTTCACTCCAATCGTCTCCACGGGCTTTGTACTGCCAATACCACAAACCTGATGACAATTCCTGGTGGAGATTGATCAAAGAAAAAGGAATGTCTTTTCGGTGTATCACTTCTTTGGTAAAATCCTTGTCCTTTGCTACCCTCACTTCGAAGATTTGAGATTTTTTGGAAGGCCATTGAAAACTGGGACTGGTAAATCGTGCAACATCGGCATGGTCGGGCGACATCCACCGCCTAAATTTGGGATAGACCATTGTTGGCAATTCACTCAGGGTGTCCTCTGTTTTTTCTGGTGAGGATTGACAGCCAGCCTGAAGTAACCCAAAAATCAACAGTATGCATGTGCCTATCTTTTTCATTGTTTGTTTTTCCAAGTTTTATAAAGGGTTTTGAGTTCTGCTACCACCTGAGGTTCTTTATCATACAGATTGAAGGATTCACCGGGGTCATTTTCCAAATCGAAAAGAACGAATTTTTCGAAATAGGTATAGTCCCTTCTGCTGGTATCGTAGGGATTGGCATAAAGTTTCCATTTACCTTTTCGAGCGACCCACGTGGGAACACCTCGGCGGATGAATTCCCAACAGTAGCCCTGTTCATGGTTGGAAGGTGCCTTTTTATTGATAATGATGGGCATTAGGGATTGTCCATCCATCATAGAAGTATCCGTATCAAAACTACACAGTTCAATCAAGGTCGGCATCCAGTCCACATTGACACTCATTTGATCTCTGAACTGATTGGCGGGGATTTTGCCAGGCCAAGAAATGGAAGCAGGAACCCTGATTCCTCCCTCAAATAAACACTGTTTTGCTCCTCTGTAGAGACCCGTGTAACCTCCACCGTGATAGGCTCGGGTTTCGGTAGAATGACCATTGTCGGATTGAAAAATGATGATGGTATCCTCTCTTAAATCGTTTTCTTCCAGCAAAGCGATTAATTCTCCTATTTTTTCATCCTGAGTGGTCAAGAATGCTGCATACAAATCTCTGGGGGAGGCCACTCCTTTATCTCTATAATATTGGATCCATTTGGCATAGCCTTGATAGGGATAGTGGGGCGTATTCATTGAAAAAAAGATAAAAAAGGGTTTTTCCGATTTCTTTTCAATTACTTGCTTTGCCTCCTGCACCATAAGGTCTGGGAAATATTGCCCATCGAGAAAAACTTCTTTGTTGTTGCGATAAAGATCGTGGCGGTTAGGTCCTCCCACATAATTGTTATCACCTCCCCAATAGTAGAAATGAGAATAATTGTCAATACAACCCACCAGATGTCCAAAACTATAATCGAACCCCTGCTGGTTGGGACGCATTTCGGGTTGATAACCCAAATGCCACTTACCAATAAGATAGGTGCTGTAACCATTTTCTTTAAACATTTCTGCCATGGTATATTCAGACGGGGGGAGTCCGGATTTTCTGCTTAAATCTTGTCCAGCATTTCCAGGCACACCTGCCCTTTGTGGATTCTTACCCGTCAACAATGAAGCCCGGGAGGGCGAACAAACTGGAGAGGCATAAAACTGGGTAAAAGTGGTTCCACTCAACAGTAGTTGATCCATGTGTGGACTGACCAAGTCTTTTGCACCCAAAACATTTACATCCAATGTGGCCTGATCGTCGGTATAAATGATGATAACATTTGGTTTTCTTTGTGCGCCGACCCATGTGAAGGTTAGACAAAATAGTCCCAGAGAGGTTAAAAAAAAATTTTTCATTGATGTTAATTGATGTTCCATATTTTTAAATTTTGATATCTGAAGTGAGACCATTGCATTTGTCGAAATGCGAATTTACCCTCTTCGTATACGGGGCCATGTTTTCCCGCCTCATCAATCCAATTGATGATCTCTCGTCCGTCTATGGCCATCGTAATGTGGTTTTCTTTTTTGACCAGTTGAAGCTTATGAAGAAAGGTGGAGTTTGCAGCTATGCCTCTTTCTCCGTATTGGACGGTGACAAATCCCTTATTTTTCCTCAGGTGAGCAAAGGGCCGGTTGGGTTTTTTGGGATTGTTTGCATAAAAAGAAATATGATAATTGTTTAAATCACTTTTGGTGTATTGACTAAAAATCCCCGATCTTTTTTTTAGACTAGGGTGCATCACATCTTTGCCATTGGTGCCTTTGGCGGCAAAAAAGACGATACAAAGTCCGGCATTTGGATTGAGATTTTGCATTTCCCATTCTAACAAAAAATTAGCAGGTAATTCCTCGGGACACCAAAAAACATGGTGGGACTTTTGTTGGGGAGAATACATTTCCAGAGCGTTATCCTTCACAACGGCTTTGGCCTCACCCTCCATTACCCAGCCCATAAGGTCATTGGGTGAAGAGAATTGATTTTGATAAATAAGAGATTGTTTTTGATAGGTGAGGGATGTCTTAATTAGTGGTTTTTTTAAAAAATTAATATACTCTGACGCCGCAAGTAAAAAAGCACCCGTTCCAAACTCATGCCAAGAATTGGCATCATAGGGTTTTGGGTCTTTTCCCACGGGCTGTACATAACCCAATCGACCTTCTCGGTTGACGTGTTTTAATAAGGCATTCCAAGCCATAAGCATGGGTTTTTCAAACAGATCGCGTTCGAGTAAGCCATTGTTGATCCCCCAAGCAAAACCATAGCAAAAAAAGGAGCTACCACTGTTTTCGGGTATGTCCTTTCGGTCAGTTTGGATGAACTGATCCTGGCGGTTGAGGTAGGCAAAAACGCCCGGATCTAATAAGTTAGAACGCCACAAACCATCCCCTGAACGCTCTTGTAGATCCAACAGACGATGGGCCATTTTTTGAAATTGATCCACCAATTCTTGACGCTTAGGGTAATCTTTGGGTATTACTTCTAACATATGCACCAATCCACCAAAGACCCAACCATTGCCCCGGCTCCAAAAAATATTCTTTCCAGAAAGGGTAGTTTTTCCAAAATATCGATCATCGCGATAGATTAAGTCTACTTTTTTATCCCAGAGATAGTCTGTGGTTATTAACCAGTGGTTAATGGCATAATCCAAGTACTTTTCATCTCCAGTTATTTGGTACATCTTGGCAAAAGTGGGCGGAGCCATAAACAATGCATCACACCAAGTCCACCACTCGTGTCGATATGGGTTATCCTTATACCTTACATCCGGTTGGGGTTTGTTTCTAAGCAGATTGGCATCCAATACCCACTTGATGTTTTTGACCATGTCTTCCTCACCCTTTTGTTGATAGAGATCGAGGTAGATTTGCCCGATAGCAATTTTATCGGCATGATACATATCGGGTAAGGTTTCCCAACTGTGGTCTTCGCCCAATTGATACAAATAATCTTGATAATCTTTGTTACCAGTAGTTTTGAAAGCTTTCATCATTCCGATATAATAGGTAGCAAATTGCCAATTGGTAAGGGTGTATTTCTCTATATGTTCGGTTTGCTGATTTTGCCAGTTGATCACATTGTCGATCAGATCAACCACTTTATCAATGGATTGGTTTTGCGATTGCGCCGTTAGTGAAAAATCCAGCAGAAATAAAACAAAAATATAGGATAAAAGATTTTTTTTCATCTGGTATTTTTTTTAATTGTTGAAGGTCGCTATATCTCCCTGCTGTTGATGTTTCCAAAAATAGTGTTCCGAGGGAATACTGGAGGTTATAAATATTTTTTTAGCTTGATCAAGCAAATGAGGATGGGACTGACTGAGGTCGAAAGTTTCTCCGGGATCACGATGGAGGTTATAGATTTCAATGGGTCCCTGATCTCCTTGGTGTAAATTGTTTTGTATGGCTTTCCATTTTCCAAAACGGGTAGCACGCCATCCGTTTTTCTCATAAAACTCCCAATAGAGAGGTGCTCTTTCAAAACTTAGTTGATTTCCATGTAAAATCCCTGCAATGCTGTTGCCGTCAAAAGTTTTGTCAATCGGCTCTCCGATCAATTCCAATACGGTGGGAAAGAAATCTGCAAAATATCCTACTTGATTGGTTCTGGTTCCAGCTTTGATTTTTTGAGGATGGTAAACGATAAAAGGAACTCGGATTCCCCCTTCGTAAGGATCGCGTTTCATACCTCTAAAATCACCATTACTATTAAAAATTTCCCATTCGCTTGAAATTTCAGCGGGGCCGTTGTCGGAGGTAAAAAAGATATATGTGTTTTCGGCAATTCCCAAAGCCTCTAGCCTCTGAACAATCCTTCCTACAGTTTCGTCCAATCGGGTGACCATGGCAGCGTATTTTTTCTGTTTTTCAGTCCAGTCCTTTTTGTAAGAATAAATACCATTATCGGGAAGTTCATATCGGCTGTGTGGGATGCAAACTGGCAGATAAAGAAAAAAGTGCTTTTGATGGTTCCTGTCAATAAAGTTAATGGCCTTATCGGCAAATAAATTGTGCGTGTATTGATTTCTTTGTTCCTTTTGATTTCCATGAAGTATTAGTTTTTGGGTGTTTTCCCAGAGGTATTCGGGATAGTACGAGTGTGCTCTTCTTTGATTGTAAAAACCATAGAAATAATCAAAACCTTTTTGATTAGGCTCACCTGTGGTATTTGGTTCGCCCAATCCCCATTTACCGATCATTCCAGTATGGTAACCCTTGTCTTGTAATACTTCGGCTACGGTCAGATCTTCTTCCTTGATTGGTACTCTACCGGCTTTTCCAGCCAATCCAATCACCCCTCCTTTACCAAAATTCCCACGAACTCGGGTGTGACCCGTATGCAGTCCTGTCATCAGTACAGACCGGGCCGGAGCACATACCGCTGCTCCGGAATAATAATCACTGAATTGCATTCCATTGGTACTCAAACGGTCTATGTTGGGGGTTTGTATCAATTGCTGTCCATAGGAGCCAACTTCCCCATAACCCAAATCATCGGCCATGATGAATATGATGTTTGGTTTATCTTGAGCAATGATGGATTGAAATAAAAAACTCGTCAACATCAGTTGGATAAAGTGAATTATAAATATTTTTTTTCTTTTAATCATAATCATCGTGCTAGAGCAGGTCAATCGTAAATTTCTTTTGTTGGGGTTTATTCACTTCAATATACTTCATGATTTTTTTAACTAAATTAGGAACTTCTGTGGCAATATCCTCGTCATTCCTTCCTTCCAACATTTGATCATAAACTTGGATGTCACCTTTTTTGGGGACGAGAATTTTATAATCTCCATGGCGAATGAAATAGCTCCAATGCCTTTCTTCTGGAATGTGTTTTTTTAAGTGATTTATCAAGTGAGCATTTGAGTCTTGTTTGGCAAGGTTTTCGAATTGTCCTGCATCATTGATCAGATCATACAATTCAAAGCTACCATCAAAATAGGAAATCAGTTGCCAGTGGGGTGTAGAGATGGAGTGAGAACCTATGGAAAAAGTAGTTATACTAACTTCCTCCCAGTCCATGGCTTGTTTTTTGAGAATGGGCATCAAACTCCTTCCCTCCCATTGGGTATTTTTGGGAATGCCAGCCATGTCGGCCATGGTGGGAGCCAAATCCAATAGGTTTACTGTATTTTTTAGCCTTACATCATTTTCAAATTGAACATCTGTTTGAGGCGGTACAATCAGAAAAGGAACTCGAGTACTTCTGTACCATCCAGTGGCTTTACCCCAATGTGATTTTTCACCCAAATGCCAGCCGTGGTCTGACCACAAAATGATCCAAGTATTATCCATTAAAGCGTGAAGATTTAGAGCCTTTATCAAATCTCCAATAAGTTCATCAACAAAAGAAACAGACGCCAAATAGGAGGCCACTGCATTCTCCCATTGCCCATATTCGACTACTGTTTGATGTCTCCCCGAAGTTTTGGGATACAAAGCCAATTGCTTGGCCCTATGGGGTAAATCCATCATGTCATTCTCAGGAACTCTGGGTAGGCTGACTTTTTCCAAAGGGTACATATCATGGAATCGCTTAGGATTAAAAAGAGGCTGATGGGGTCTTTCAAACCCAAGGGCCAACAAAAAAGGTTGTTTTTTGATTTTATCCAGTTGATCAATAGCCCAATCGACACTTTGACGATCCGAAAATAAACTATCGGGTAAATCCACGGCACCCCAGTCGAAGGTGTGGGATTTGTTCCAATATCGATCTGCAGGCATACCGTTCAAGGGCAATTTAAAAGTTTTACCCCCTTTGGTGACAAGGTTGTAGGGATCTTGTTTGCTATTTTGAAGTTCGTAAGATGTAAAAGGTGCAGATGAGCCTTTTTTTCCACCGTACGAATCAAAGGCGGTTTTAGGAACATTAGTCGCTCCTCCATGGAATAACTTACCAACACCATAAACTTGGTATCCGTTATTTCTAAAGTGCTCTGGTAAAGTTACTATCTCAGGTAAATCATTACTGAATTTAATATTATTGTCATAGACTCCGGTAGACACTGGACTTAAGCCACTTAAAACCGCTGTCCTTGATGGGCCGCAAACAGGAGCAGGACAATGGGCATTGGTAAAAGAAAAACCTTTTGCGGCCAATTGATCCATATGTGGAGTAATGGCTTGTTCGTGTCCCAAAAACCCCACCCAATCATTGAGGTCATCAATAGAAATAAATACGATGTTGGGCGGTATTTCTGTCTTTTGAACAGTGGTATTGCAAGAAACGAATTCTAGTGCTAGAAGTGTAAACAATAAAATTGGGCTTACTTTCACACTAATTATTTTTACCTCTTACAAAAGAGCTTTCTGGAAGCGAAGGAAAGGTCGCCAATTCCGAAGCCAATTTTGCTTTTACTATTTTTTGATCCTCGTTCAAATCCTTATCATTAAGGGGTTGGGTTTCTAGTATGTCATTTTTCATATCGAAAAAGCGTCCGTCTTTGTATAGTTTGTATCTATCGCTCTGCGAAAAAACGTTTCTGTATTGGGTTACATTGGGTGACCACATGGGATCGTAATAGGTGGTTACAATTTCACGATCAAGGGTTCCTTTTCCAATGAGTGCTTCCATCATACTGAATCCATCGGTTTTATTGGGTACCCCCAAAATATCCGAGAAAGTAGCATAGAAATCACTAAAGTTAATCAAGCCGTCATAGGTTTTAGGGTTTTTAATCTGGCGGGGCCAATGGGCGACCATGGGAACGTGATTACCGTGGGTGATGGTATTTCCTTTGGCTCCTCTGACTGCACCTTCTTTAGTTTGGGAAACCAAGGTGTTTTTGGTGCCGTTGTCCCCCACAAACATAATAAGGGTGTTGTCGGCTATCCCTTCTTCTTTGAGGGTTTTGACGATTTTACCAATGAGCTTGTCCATATAGTGTACCATGTCGACAAAAAAACGATTGTCTTCTTTGGATCGGATTTCTGGTGTTTGCCATTCGGGCGAATCGGGTGTGGGAACAAATGGACTATGCACTAAGAGCATTGGGTAATAGAGAAAGAATGCTTGGCCTTTGTTTCTTTTGATAAAATCAACTGCATAATCGGAAACAATATCTGGACCATAAGCATTTTCATCTCTGGGCAAGGCTTTTCCATTCTGCTCGATTAAAGGATTGGCAAAACGCTCTCCAAATGATTTGACTTTGGTCAATTGCCATAAGCTGTACTCATCAAAACCAAAATGGTAGGGTCGGGTATTATCACCATATCCTTCCAATTGATGTGCAATACCATTGAGTTGCCACTTGCCAACAATGGCCGTTTTATATCCATTTTCCTGAAATAGATTCCCAAATGTTTTTTCTTTTGGGTTGAGGTAGGTGAAATAATCGTAGTTTTTGAAGTTAAACTTACCCGTCATAATTTTTACCCTAGAGGGGGTGCATAGGGGTTGGGAAATGGCTTTGGTAAAATTGACACCATTGCGGGCCAAGGAATCCAAAAATGGAGTTTTGTAGGACGTGCTCCCATTGATGCCCAAACATTCGAAACCAATATCATCTGCCATGATCAAAATAACGTTGGGTTTAGATGTGTCTGATTGTTGTCCCTCACAGCTTACGAAAAAGGAGAAAATCGCAAGCACGCTAATAGTCATCGTCTCTTTAAAATTTCCCATCTATTTTTTTTTAATTAAACTTAACTTTATTTCCTTTAGATTCGTAAATGGCATTGATTAGGGCCACAGATTTTCTGGCTTGATCAATGTTGACCGTTGGAGTCAGACCTTGTTGAACTGCGTTCATAAAATCTACAATGGTGGCGATGTGAAATTGATCGCTAATAGCCATAGGATCAGAGGCTCCGGAACCTGGATTTTCAACTATTGCATTTAATTCTTCTTGGATACTTTCCACAGTGGAAGAAATAATTTTCCCACCACTAAAAACCACATTACCAAGTGTTCCGTAAAGGGTGATCGACTCGGGTTCACCAGGAAAAAGAGCAGTGCCGGCAGAGAGTGTCCCCAAGGCACCACTATTGAACTTCAGGACGGCAACGGCCACATCTTCCCCTTCAATTTGGTGATGCAAGGTATCAATAAACCCACTGATACAATCAACCTCTCCCATTATATCGAGGGTGAGATCGACAGTATGTATACCTTGATTAATTAGAGCAGCTCCACCGTCCATGGCCAAAGTCCCCCGCCACGAATCCTCATAATAACTTGGAGGACGATACCAATTGATGCTGGTTTGGCATAACAAAATCTTACCTAAAATTCCCGATTGGAGATAGGTTTTAAGTTTTCTGTATTCTGGATTTTCGCGGTTTTGGAAAACACATCCCAATTTGATTCCAGAAACTTTTACCATATCGGAAATATCATCTATTTTTTTCACCGATGTTTCTAGTGGTTTTTCACACAAAACATTTTTCCCAGCCTTTGCAATTCTGGAAATCGTAGGGGCATGTAGGCCACTTTCGTTACAGACACAAATAATATCTATTTCAGAATTGGAAAGCAGTTTTTCTATATCCCAGAAAACAGGAGCATTGAAACTTTTTGAAACTTGGCGGGCTCTAGACTTAGATTTACTTAATACACCCAATAGTTTGGCATTGGGAATTTTGTTGATACATTGTGCATGAAATTTGGCAATATTACCCGTACCTATTACTCCAAAACCAAACTTTTTTTCCACTTATACTATTTTTAGTCGGACATACTGGCCGGTAAAAATTTCTCGTCTGTAGCCCAATTGTAATTAGGTTCTTCATCCAAAATGTACTCCAAAATTCCACCCTTAACCAAGTCCTTATGATAAAACCATGATTGATTCAGAGGTTTTCCATTAAGTCTTACACTTTGAATATACTTGTTTTTATGACTGTTTCCTTGGGCTTTGATGGTAAAAGTTTTCCCGGAATAATAATCTTGATCCAAATGTAAAGTTATTTGATCAAAAACTGGACTGGAAAGGTCATAAGTGGGCTCAATATCCGCTCCTCCCTTCATTTCAAAAAGTCCAATTTTCATCAATACGCACAGTGCCCCCATTAAACCCTGATCTTCGTCACCGCTATATCCGTTTTGCGGGTCATTATCACTATAAACATCTTCAATGACATCTCTTATCCATTTTTGAGTGAGCCAAGGTTGACCGAAATAATTAAAAATATATCCGGTTTGCATGGATGGTTGATTTCCGTAATTTATAAAAGCTCTCCTTCGATAACTGGATACAAATTTATCTGCACGATAGTTATGGGTTACAAAACCATGCTGTTTAGCTATTAAAAAAGATTGATTTAATCGTTTGGCTGCCGTTTCTCTACCCCCCATAAGGTTAGCCAATCCTGCCAAGTCATGTGGTACAAACCAAGTAGCTGCCGCCGCAGTGGCTTCAACAAAACCTGACCCTAAAGGATGCTTATAATCACTTTCATAAACCAAAGGGTCAAAGGGTTCAACCCAACTACCGTCTAATGTTCTTCCTCTCATCCAACCACTGGAGGTATCATAGATATTGCGGTAGTTGGCAGCTCTTTTTTCGAGCATTTGATGATCGCTGGTTTTGTTGAGTACCTTGGCCAACTGCGCCAAAGTCCAGTCTTGATAGGCGTATTCCATAGTTACCCCAGGGCCACATTGATGATATCCATATTTCTTGTCATACATTGGAAATGGGACATAGCCCCTGTCAATATAGTATTCTATTCCTCCTCCTTTGTTAGTGTTATGTTCGTACCCTACCTTACTCATAATACCCCCTGGCAAGGCGTTTTTGAGCATCCCTTGATAGGCTTTGTCAACATCAAAACCTCTGATACCTTTCATATAGGCACTGACAATGAAAGGAGTCGTTGAGGCACCCGTCATTACATAGGTGTAATTCCCACCGGATGGGCCTCTGGGTATCAATCCACCATCTTCATACATCAATAACATAGAATTTACAAACTCCTCGGAAATTCTAGGATAGACAAGATGCCAAAGGGTGTTGAGGGTCCATTGTGCACCCCAAAACGAGTCAGAGTTATAGTGATTAAAGTTAGGTTTTCCATTTTTGTCTAAAGGAATTTGTCCAACACGCTGCTTTTCCCCGGTCATATCACTGTATTTACCATTGACATCGCTAATGATTCTTCTGCCCTGCAAGGCGTGCCAAAGATCAGTGTAAAATCGGATTTGCTGGTCTTTGGTGTTTCCTTTGATTTCAATTCTACCCAAGTAATCATTCCATTGATTTTTGGAATCTTGAATCACAGTATCAAAATCCCAGTGGTCTAATTCCTTTTGGAGATTAAGTTCGGCTTGCTCCGAGCTCACATATGAAATCGCAACTTTCATCATGATCTGCTCCCCTTCTTTAGTTTTAAAAATAGTGTAAACCCCCCCATTTTCGCCTTTGAATTCTTTTGTCTTCCCCAATAATTTTTTGTTTTTAAAAGCATATAGATCCTCAAAAGGTTGATCAAAATGAAGACTAAAAAAGACTTTCGTGTCCTTGGGTCTTCTGACGGTTTTTTCCATCACTGCATAACCTTGAAGTTTTTTATTTGATACTTTTTTGACATATCCGCTTTTGGTACCACTGGGGCCCAATTGTGCTGAAAGATCTAGAATTACTGCGCTTTGATCCGATTTTGGAAAGGTGTAACGGTGAAAACCTACCCGCACTGTAGAGGTCAATTCTACCTTAACGTTGTAATCGTCTAAAACAACAGCATGATAACCCGCCTCCACAGTTTCTTTATTATGAGAATATTTAGATCCATAAACCTTGGGCCCTAAGTGAGCTTTGATTGTACCGCTAGTGGGCATTACAGGTATGCCAGACAGTTGCCAAGCGTGAATGTGACTAAAGAAGTTAATGGTTTTTTGGTTGTAACGATAGCCTGACTCCCAAGCCCCAGCAGTTCCCATATCGGGGCTTAAGTTGACCATTCCAAAAGGACGGGTGGCTGAAGAAAAGAAGAACCACCTGGAGTTGGCAGAATCGACTAGTGGATTGACCAAATCGACTGGACGTTGACCGTATATTAAAGTTCCTATTAGTAAGATGAAGAGTTGAATTTTTTTCATTTTAAATTTTTAAATGTGCGTCAGCGAGTGAAATTAATTTTTGTTCGTCAACTTTTAATCCAAAACCGGGTTTAAAATCTGCAGATACTTTTCCTTCTTCATTAAGGTGTGTGGCTTTTTCTAGCACACATCTTAAAAAGGCATCCTGTTCTTGGGGTTTTTCCATGGCTTCAACCCAAGAGGCTTGGTTGCCAATAGCTATTTGTTGCCAAAATGTACAAGCGGCTCCAATTAAACTGGAATCTCCGATCATAATGCCTTTTTCAGAGGCCCTTATCACCTTGCAAATGTCGTTGATCTCTGTAAAAGTTCCCATGCACTTGGGATGCAGGTTAAAGTAATTACCCATACGATTATCAAAATTTTTGATGCTTTTTGCAGCAGGTCGCATGATATGATCGGGAACAATGGACAGTTTCCCCACATTTGCCTGTAAATAAATTAATTCCTCTTTGTTGAGACTAGAGGGATCCTCTACTCCATCCATCCCAGCCTCATGAAGAGCGATCATGATTTTTGATAACTTATTAAGGTCTTTTATGTATTTATAGCCTCGGTTGGGATCACCCAGTATAAAAGAATCTGGCCCTAGGAATTCTCGCAGTGCTCCAATGTTCTTTTTATCCTGCTCAAAATCACCAAACATTTTGATTTTAACATAGCGATGCATGTTTTGATCAATTGCTATCTGTGCTTGTTTGACCACCATTTCTTCCTCCTTTTCCAAAATACAGAAAATTGCCGGAACAGGAGCTTGCCCTTCTAAACCCCATATTTTGATGGTAGGTTGGTTTACAATCTTTCCCATTAGATCGTAAAGAGTCATCAATAAACCTTCTGTTATGGTGGGTCTCCATTGGCTAGTAAAAAATTGATTTCTTACTTCCTTAATGGCTTCGCCCAGCTTCATTCCTTTTAGATTCATAAATGCTGTTGACCATTGTGCTAAATCAAAGTCTAGTTGATTGTTGGAAACTTTAGTCTCTCCCCAACCAATATGATGACCACCCTTAATATTGAACATGACGTGTTGACGGTTTTTCCATACACCAAAACTGAAATTTCGCTCCTTGGTAACGTTGATTAAAAATAAATTGATTTCATCAATCTTAACCTCCATGGATGGTATTGGAAAGGAATAACTTAAAAGACTGGGAGCAAGAAGTATTGGTAATGCACCACTGGATTGCTGTATAAATTTTCTTCTCGAATGATTCATGTTTACAATTTAAGTATCTGTTTGTTTGGTTTCTGCGTTAGCATCAATCAAAAACTGAGTCAAAGCCTTGTTCAACTTATCTACCAACTCAGGCATTTCTTTGGAAAGGTCGTTTTTTTCTTCCAGGTCCTTGGAAAGGTCAAAAAGTTCAAATTTATCAAAGCGCCAATCTTTGACGAGTTTGTAATTACCCCATCGAATGGCGGAGATGGGTTTTCTATTGGCCGCTTGATGAAATATCAGATAAGGGCTATTTCGTTCAACAGTTCCAAGGCCATTATTATAAATAATTGATTCTAGATTACCGCCATCAAGAATCTGTGGCAGGGGATCATGATAGCCTGCCAATCTTGCTACAGTAGGAAGAATATCCAAGCCCGTTACGGGAACCTTAGAGTGTGTGTTTGGGGATATACCAGGTCCTGAAATAATAAAAGGAACCCTGATTCCGCCCTCATACATTGATCCCTTTCCTCCTCTTAGCGGAAAGTTTCTTGCCACATTTTGTTTCGGCCCAATTGGAATCGATGTCCTCCCTCCGTTGTCGGATAAAAATATTATATAAGTATTGTCTTCGATACCCAGATCGGCTACTTTTTCCAATATCATCCCAATTCCTGCGTCCATATCTTCAGTCATGGCCGCAAACTCAGGAACAAAGTGTTTCTCTCCTTTTTCCGATTTATCATATTTATTAATGTTTTTTTGACTGTAGGTAATGGCCAGATGGACCGCATAATGTGAAATTTGTATGAAAAAAGGCTTATTGTTATTAATTTGTTCCTCCATAAAATCATTGGATCTTTGGGAAAGTGAAAAAATCAACTTAGGATCATCATAGGCTTTGGGCCAAGCTCTGCCCATTGGAAAAGGGAAATCTACCCCGTTTTTATGAATTGTATTCTTGCCCCCTCCTGTATTGTTTGAGGTAAGTCCGTCACTAAAATCGTAACCCATTTCTTCGGGAGTAAAATCATCGTATCTAGCATCCCATTTTCCGAAATGAGCGGTAACGTAATTGGAGTCAGCCTTTTTGAGAATTTTAGGAATGGTGATTTGTTTTCTAAAAGCCTTGGTCCAATTATCTCTGTCTTTTTGATATTCGTGTTTAGCAGGAGTTAATCCTGTTAGTATACTTTTTCGTGTGGGAGAGCAAAAAGGTGCTGGAGCATAACCGTTGGTCATTCGCATTCCGTTTTTGGCCAATCTTTCCATATTGGGGGTTTGATAATAATCACTTTTGGATCGAGAGTCTTTGGGATCTGCCAAGAATGACGTGCCTACCCAACTTTGATCATCGGTGAGAATCACAATAAAATTTGGTTTTTTATTTATATTATTTTGAGCACTGCAGAAGTAAGAAAAGTTAAATACGGAAAACAGGAATAGGTTTAGCGGAATAGACTTTGAAAAAATGTAATTAATTGCTTTCAATTTTTATATTTTTCGTGCGCGAACACGTTAGTAAATATAATTTATTTATAAATAAAAAATATTTTTCATGTCTAAAATTCTTGTAAAAAAAAATGTCTCTAATAAACTGTAATTAAGTTAATTAAAATTTATAATATTATTATCTATATAAAAATGTTTAATGAAAGTAGAGGAATCAATTCTTGAGGATTGCATTGTAAACATAGTTTTCAAAAATCTCTTTTCTAGAATGATCCCATCCTTTCATTTGAGTCATCAGTATCATCACCAAATTCTCTTTAGGATCGATTTTAAAATAAGGACCCCACGATCCATGCCAGCCATAACTACCCTGACTTCCTGGGTATGGATAGTCATCAATATTTCTTATGACATTGAATGTGAAACCGAAGCCTATGGCGTCGTTGGGTTTGTGAATGTCATCACTGGGTCTCCCGTTTTTAATACCCTCGAGTTGGTCTTGTATCATTAATTGAACAGTTTGTTTTTCCAATATTTTTTGCCCCTTATAAGTACCATTGTTCAAAAGCATGAGGCAGAATTTTGAGAAATCCTTTATGGTAGAAGCCAATCCACCTGCAGGATTACAAAAAGTTACTTTTTGAGTGTAGGGAGAATTGCTTGGGTGATCGATAACTGAATATCCCCCTTTTTTGTTTAATAAATAGCCAGTAGTAAATCGATCATACTTCTCTTTTGGAATCTCAAAAAAGGTATCCTCCATCTGTAAAGGATCAAAAATTTCTGATTTTAAGTAGTCTTCGATTTTAGTACCTGTCAATTTTTCAACCAAATAGGCTCCAAGACTTAC
Source organism: uncultured Flavobacteriaceae bacterium (assembly GCA_913020475.1). Classification (GTDB taxonomy): domain Bacteria; phylum Bacteroidota; class Bacteroidia; order Flavobacteriales; family Flavobacteriaceae; genus UBA8316. The sequence continues at coordinate 75,637 of CAJVZM010000001.1, read as the reverse complement.
CGATGGACTATAAATCCACTGAGTTCCTGGATCTGCAGCCAATGGAATTTTACTCATTCGCATGATTTCCATTTTTAAGTCATAAGACGGATTTCTTTTTAGCTCATTATACTTTTCTCTTAAAAAAGGATAAAGCTTACCAATGCCTGTGGTGTGACGTAAAACATCTATTATTCTGATAGGATTTGATGCTGGTTTTAGAGAACCGTCAGGTTGGAAAACCATCGGATTTTGATATTCAGGAATGTATTGCCCTATTGGATCATTTAACTTAAAATAACCTTGATCATAAAGCTTCATGATCCCTACCGCAACGATGCATTTGGTGATAGAAGCAATTCTAAAGATACTGTTGTCTTGAATTGGTTTTTTTTGCTCTAGATCTGCAAACCCGTATTTATCGTAATGAATCACCTTCCCTTCTTTAATAATAATAGTTTGAAAGCCTACCAATTCCTTTTCATCAATAAATTGACGCATTCTCTTTTCGAGATTATCAAAATTATATTGCCCGGAAATAGTTAGAGTGAAAAATATAAAAATATAAAAATACCTCATTGAATGGATCAAAATGAAAGCTCTAATTTTATTTAATAAAAATAAAAAAAAACCCGTTTTTGTTAATCATCAAAAACGGGTTTTGGTTTAAAAAATATTTCCTTTAGTAGCCAGGGTTTTGGCTTACATCGTTGGTAGCTAGATCAATTTCAGATAGTGGAATAGGTCTTAAATAGTGGTATTCTTGAATATAATTAAGGGCACCTATCCATGGATTGAATGCTTTACTTCTACTAATTAAAGTCCCTGTTCTTTTTAAATCATACCATCTAAGTCCCTCACCCATAAACTCACGTGCTCTTTCATCCAAAATCATTTCAATTGTAACAGATCCTGAAGCTCGGTAGCTTTTGGCAGTAGTTGAACTTAAATCATTTGGATCAGCAGCCATATCGGCATCAGCACCAGATCCACCAACTGCTCGATCAACAACTGTATTGTAATAGTCAACCGCTGAACCAACAGATCCAGCACTAGCACCCTTTACTATAGCCTCAGCAGCTATAAGGTATGCCTCTGAAGACCTCATAAGTGGTTGGTCAAATTCGCCGTAACCGTTGCCATACTCAATACCTGGCTCCCAAAACTTCCACATCATTGGGTGCTTACTGTTGTTATGATAATTAGATTCATCTATTTTTCCGAGCTGATCAATATTAATTACGGCGTAATCCATATTTCCTCCTACATCCTTTCCTCTTTCTGCTAGGGTAGTCGCTGGATTATTCCAATCTCTATACTCGACAACTACATCGCCAGCTTTGATATCAATTGCAGCAACACCATCTGCAGGAACAAATCCAGGATTATCAACGACAGCATAAACCTTTTCGACAAAGTTTAAATGATATCTTGTATCAGTCTCAGGATCAAAAAGTCGCCAAACACCAGGCACAGTACTGTGATAACCCAATTGTCTGTTGTAGTCAGATGTTCTACCTGGACTCCCAGGACATTCATCATGAGATCCACCAAAAATACTATGTGAATTATTACCCCAATCATCCGGAATATCGTCACCCCCAATTGCATCAGAGTTTTCCCCAACACTATAAAGAGGGCTATTGGAATATTGAACAGATAATATTGTTTCACTGTTTTTGTAATTTTGATCACCGGGACCATGAGTTTGATCTGTTACATTTTCATTCTTTTTCGGAAAAAGATCCTTATAATCCGATACCATTGGATGAGCAGCAATAACTTTGTCAGCATAAACTCTTGCTTGTTCAAAATCAGCAGCTGTCCCTCCCAATGAATTTCCAAAATTCCAACCTCTAGTTAAATAAACTCTTGCAAGGAGATGTTGGGCTGCTCCTTTGTTGGCTCTACCATAATCAGATGCAGATGCGGGTAAAACTGCTTCAGCTTCAGTCAAATCAGTAATTATTCGTGAGTAGACTTCGGCAGAAGGGACCCTTACTACTTCTTTATTAGCACTAATAGTTTCTGAAAGAGGCATCGGAATATCACCAAATTGCTGAACAAGTGAAAAAAGGCAATATGCCCTAATAAACTTTGCTTCTCCAACTCTAACATCACGCGTAGACGCATATGACCCTACAGTTTCAATCGTTTCAGCTCTTGAAATAAGCGTATTTGCTCGATTTATTGCTTTATAATGGTAAACCCAAAAGTCTTGAACTTCAGATATACCAGCAGTGAGTTCAGGTCCATAAGTATCAATATTAACATTGAGTCCAGTATCAATATTTCTATAACCACCACTACCTGTAAAAATATCAGTTCCATTTAAAGTTAGTGACCTAAGTTGAGCTATAGGTCTTAAAAGTGGATAAATTGACTTACTCAAATCTTCAAAACCGGAAGTAGTAGAAAAATATGCTTCAGCAGTTTGATTTGAAATACTCTCCTCTTTAAGAAGAGATTCAGGCTCACAACTCATTGCAACCAATAAAGAGAAAGTGATTAAAATTTTATTTAATGTTTTCATTTCTTTTTTAATTTCTTTTAAAATTTTCATTGTATGGCTGATTTAGGATTAAAAATTAATGTTAACCCCAACTAATAAAGTAAGAGCAGGGAGACCATCATCACCACCTCCTGAATTAAATTCAGGATCAAAGGATAGGAAATCAGTAAAAATAAATGGGTTCTGAACTTGACCGTAAACTCTAAATCTTGATACACCAAGTTCACTTAAAATCTCACTAGGTAAGCTATATCCCATTGTAACATCTGAAATTCTTACAAAATCTGCTAACTGGTAACTCAATCCGACTCGAGAAGTACCTCCCTTTTTTTCATTTTTACTACTTAGTCCCGGACCAGTTACTGGATTATAGTATGTATTACTTGGATTTTCGGGAGTCCAATAATCAATATCTGTAGATCTATTGTAACGATCGTCTTCAATTTTTCCATATGTAGCATTCAAAAATTCATTTGAATACATTTGACCTTGCCTAGTATATACAAAAAAGGACATATCCCAATTTTTATAATTGAACTGATTTCTCAAACCAGCCGTCCAATCTGGAGTACCCTTACCAACTATCATTCTATCATCAGTATTAATTTTTTTATCACCATTAAGGTCACGAATTCTTACTTGTCCCGGCACTTGTTTAAATTCAGCTGCTTCAGCCTCCTGTCCAAGTTGCCAAATGCCATCGAACTTATAAGTATAATATGCTTTAACAGACTCTCCAACAAATCGTTTATTTCCTATATCCTCAGTAAGACCACCAGCAAGCTTTATAACTTTATCATCATTAGCGGTAAAAGTTAAGTTAGAAGACCATTTAAAATCTCCTTTACTTAAATTTACAGAATTAAGTGTGACTTCAATACCACTATTTTCAATTTCTCCCACATTATCCAGTACATTGTTAAATCCTGTAGAATTTGGAACTTTATCATCTAAAATTAAATCTTCAGTATTTCTTTTATAATATTCAACCGTTCCGCTTAATTGGATGCCGCTCAAGGAAAAGTCTAAACCAAAATTAACCTCTTTACTCCTCTCCCACACAACTCCTTGATTTGCCAAAGTATTTATTGTGTAGCCTGATGATGGATTTCCACCAAAATCATAGAAGGTCTGAAAAATATTTGCCTGAGTGGCATATGGGCTAATACTTGAATTATTTCCAACTTCTCCATAACTAGCTCTTAATTTTAAATTATTAAAAACTCCGAGCCCTTTAACAAAAGATTCCTCAGATAATCTCCAGCCAACTGCAGCTGATGGGAAAAAAGCCCATTTATTTCCCTCGGCTAACTGAGATGCTCCGTCTTGTCGGCCAGTAATCGTTAACAGATATTTATCATCAAAACTATAATTAATTCTTCCCATGTAAGATACAATCGCATACTCACTTAAACTGGAACCATAAGATTCAATAGTTGCCCCAGTATTTAGACCATGCCACAGTGACTTATAAGGGAGATCCTGTACATTAATGTTCATTGCTGTATTATACTCTTCAAAAACACTGAAAAGAGCTGTAGCGTTGATGGAATGCTTTCCGAATTGCTTTAAATAGGTCAAAGTGTTATCAAGTGTGTAATTGGAAGTTTTGGTTTGAATTGTTGAGGCATATGGATTTTTTGATCCTTTGTTATTTTTAGTGTTCGTCCCTATATATTGTCCTTCTCTTTGATTGTTACTGTACGCAGAATATGAAGTTTTTAATTTTAAATCTGGAAATAATTCATACTCAAGATATACATTAGCAATTATTGAGTTAGACCTTCTTTGTCTTTGAAAGTTATCAGGATCAATTTCAACCAATGGATTAATTGATTGAGAGTCATTAATACCCATAAAGAAAGCATAATCTCCGACAGGACCAAAATTAGTGTCACGTTTGTTTGGTTCAACAATATTATCAAAATAAGGAGTAGCGGTCGGCCTTACTCTCATTGCAGATCTTACTGCTGAATCAGATCCCCAATTTCTTTCATTATCGGTAATATAAGCAGTAAATCCAACTTTAAATTTGTCTGATACAATACTTTCAATACCCGCGTTTAAACTTAAACGACCATAGTCTGAATAATTAACAAGACCCTCTTCCAATTGTTTCCCAGCTGAGAAATTATAAGTTGTTGAATCAGATCCACCTGAAACTGAAATTGTATGATTTTGTTGAATCGCATCACGTGTTACTAAATCTAACCAATCGGTGGTAATCCCATTATTTACATTGTACATTTCTTGAGCTGTAAAACCTCTACCATATCTATCTTCATCTTTGTACATTTCGTAAAACTGCTGAGAATTCATAATATTTGGAATATGAGCCTTTGTTCTTATACCATAATAACCATTATAAGATACACTAGGTTTTCCTGATGAACCCTTTTTAGTGGTTATAATAATAACACCATTAGCGCCACGAGAACCGTAAACTGCAGTAGAGGAAGCATCTTTGAGAACATCAATAGTCTGAATATCAACTGGATTAATATCATCAATATTAGCTCCTAGAATTCCATCAACAACTACTAAGGGTTTTGTTTTTTCGTCATCAAAGTTATTTAGACCTCTTATGTTAATATCAAATTCATCACCGGGTCTACTTGAATTTTTAGTAATCAACACACCGGCAGCTTGTCCCTGGAGGGATGCAGCAGTTTGAATTGGATTGGCTCTCTGAATTACCTCTGTTTTAATTTGGGCAATGGCTCCTGTCAAATCTCTCTTTTTAACCGATCCATAACCTGTCAAAACAATCTCTTCTAATTCGTCTGATCCCATTTCCAAGGATACATTAAATGAGTCAGCATTGGCGACATCAATTTCTTGGTCCAAAAAACCAACGTAGGAGAAAGTTAACACATCATCGTCTGAAGTTGTGATTGAATAATTTCCATCGAAATCTGTGGAAGTTCCATCTTGCGTACCTTTAATGATCACATTGACTCCAGGTAGAGGCACTCCTGATTCATCGGAGACATTTCCGGTAATAGTTTTTTGCGAAAAGCTCAAATTGACTGTCAAAAAAAGCATTAACGTCACTAAAAAGTGATGATTTTTAATTTTCATATTTTAAATTGTTATATCGTTAATTTTATGTGCATTAAATAGTGTGCGCACACAAAAGTTTCTATTCAGACAAACTTAACAAAAACTTTGCACAAATTTTTATTTTTTTTTGTTTTTCTTAACATCTTCGTTTTTGCAAAGGAGTGCTAATTTGAAATTTTCTGACAAAAAAGTCTGTAGAATTTTTATGCCCACTCAAACCTCCTTATTAATAACTAATTAGTAAAATTTAATTAATTTTAAGGTAAAATTCCGGTAGCTTCTCCTCCAAAACTAATGTCAACGAATCAACTAATTTTGGTCGATCAGCAGCGATATTGATGTTTTCCTTCGGATCGACAAGATGGTTATATAATTCGACCCTAGGCTCTTCCTCCCTGTAAAACTTTGTCAAACGATAAGAATCAGTTCTGATACTAATTCCATCCTTCCAAAAGCTAAAAGCCTGGTTGACTTTGTCTGATTTACCAGATTGAATCAATCCCAAAAGGCTTTTACCATCCAAGTCATGAGGTGGAGATATTCCACAATAATCTAAAAGTGTAGGGTATAAATCGACCGACTCAACAATGGTATTGATCTCACGTAATTTGTTTTGGCTCCCGGGCAGTTTAACAATCAAAGCGCTTTTAAGAGATCGCTCAAAAAGACTGTGTTTCCCCCATTTTCTGTCATTTCCCAAATGCCAACCATGATCGCCCCAAAGAATAATCATAGTGTTTTTGTCCAGATCAAGCAACTTGAGTTCTTTCAAGAGTTGACCTATCAGATGATCTATATAACTTATGGAGGCATAATATCCGTGGATTAATTTTCGCGCATAATCATCTGAAACGGCTTGGTCTAAAGTTGGCTTCTCATCCGATAATTTATAATTATAAAACTCTCCCATTTTCCCAATACTTTTAGGATGAACATTCTGAGGGATAAAGGGATCGGAGGCAATGGGAATATTTGATCGGTCGTATAAGTCCCAATATTTTTTAGGAGCGTTAAAAGGCAAATGGGGTTTGAAAAATCCAACACCTAAAAAAAATGGTTTTTGGTGGGTTTTTAATTTTCTTAATTCCTGCACTGCACTTTTAAGAATTAAACCGTCAGGATACCCCTCGTCGGAAACCTCAGCACTTTCATAGGGTTTTACTTGGCCGTTTAAACTTTGACGGTTTTCCCCATTGGCATAACCAAAAAAAGCGTTCCATCCTGTTTTCCATTTACCGGGGTTGAACACAAAACGATCCCAACTGTAGGGCATTTCTTTTATGTTTGAGGGTTCTTCTCCGAAGTCATAGACCAGTCCATCTACAGAATGACTCAATTTACCAATGCCAACAGTGGTGTAACCATTTCTTCTAAAATGATGGACAAAAGATTCGGGACGCCCTTTCTCATTTTGATTGGCCATTTGCTTATAAAAAACACCATTTTCTATGTGGACTTTTTTTTGAGGCCTAAGTCCTGTCATCATACTGAACCGCGAAGCGCCACAAGTAGGAACTTGTACATAGTGTCTTTTAAAAAAACTGCCTTCTCTTGCCAGTTTATCAATATTGGGACTTTTGACAAACTGATTTCCATAGATTCCCAATTCGGGTCTCAGATCGTCAACCGCAATAAAAAGAATATTAGGAGAAGGAGTCTCTGGGGCTTTTGTTTCGGATTTACAAGCAAAAGCCAAAAGTATAAATATTAGGTATTGAATTGATTTTTTCATAACATAAAACAACCATCACAAATCCTTTCCAGAAAACTAGATGAAATAAATAGGATTTATTTGGTTTAATCGATTTACCAGTTTTCTTGAATTACTTTTTTCATCTGAACTCCGTCGGTCAGGGCATCTCCATAGTTTGCTCTTAAATCCACAAGATCTTTTTTTAATAGCTGAATGATGTTTTTATATTTTGGATTTTGGTATTGGTTTTTTAGTTCGAGTGGGTCATTTTCCAAATCGTAAAATTCCCAAGCAGGTGGAGTGGCTTGATTGGTGTAGGTTCCCTTTAGACCTAATGAGAGACCGTAGTAAAAAATCAATTTATGACGATCTGTACGAATACCCAGATGAGCTGGTCGATTGAGTGAATGAGCGTAGTATCGATAATACATTTTGTCTCTCCAATGATCAGGAGTTTCCATAAGGAGGTTTTTACGAAAGCTCTCTCCCTGAAATTGGTCTGGTTGGGGAACCCTTGCGTAGTCCAAAAGCAGTGAGGGAAAGTCGATATTCAGGATGATATCTTTTACTCTTTTTCCTGCAGGAATCTCATTGGGATAACGAATAACAAAAGGCATACGAGCGGACTCTTCCAAAAACATTCGCTTGTCGAACATTCCGTGTTCCCCCAAAAAATAGCCTTGATCAGAAGTATAGATAATCAAAGTATTGTCGGTCAAACCGTTTTCATCCAAATAATTCAACATTTTACCAATATTATCATCAATGGCAGCCGCTGATTTCAAAAAGTCTTTGACAAATTTTTGATATGTTTTTTTTCTGGCCTGAACATTATTCAATCCCTCTGTATCAAATGGAAGCCCTGGGTAACGGCCATTGTTCTTAACTGAGGCATGCCGCCAACGCTCTGCCAAAATTTCGAGAATTTGCCCTTCGAAACTCCGTCCTGACTCTTGAGAATCAAAATCAAGTAATGAGACAGGCTCTGGAATGGTGTCTTTTTCAAATAAATTTTTAAATCGTTCTGGATAGTCAAATGGCTCGTGGGTAGCTTTAAAATGAGTCATCAACATAAAGGGCTTATCTTTCTCTCTTTGATCCAGCCACTTGAGAGATTCATCCATGATTACATCGGCAGAGAATCCCTCGTACTCCTTACCTCCCTTGTTTCCGTACTCCCAATTGTTTTTGTCTTTTAAAATGGGATTGTGATACCTCCCCTGTCCTGGCAGAATGTTGAAATAGTCAAAACCAGAAGGTTTTTCTTTTAAGTGCCATTTTCCAACAATTGCTGTTTGGTAACCTGATTTTTGAAGGAGTTGGGCCACATTCTTTCGGTTGGGGTCCAATGCGTCGTTAAGGGTATACACTTTATTGTTGTGACTGTATTGTCCAGTAAGTACCGAAGCTCGGCTGGGTACACAAATGGAATTGGTACAAAAGGCATTGTCCAAAACCACCCCTTCTGCCACTAATCTCTGGATGTTTTGGTTAACCGCATAATTTTGTAAAACACCTCCATAAACCCCCCAGGCTTGACTGGTATGGTCATCAGACATTATAAAAATAATATTAGGTGGTAGTTGTTTTTTGATGGGGGATGGACCACAGGCAATCAAAATCAAACAAATTAAGTAGATCCGTTTTAAATTCACACTTTGATTTTTTTTATATTGACCATCATTGCTTTTTTGCTACATTTGCGTGTACGCACACAAAACCTTAATTAGTTGTATAATGAAAACCAAATTTAACTTTTTTAGTCAATTGTTCATCCTATCATTGGCTTTATTTTTATGTTCTAATACAAGCTCTCAAACTCCATGGAAATCCCTTTTTAATGGGAAAGATTTGAAAGATTGGGAGGTGAAAAATGGAACCGCTAAATACCAAATAGTCAAAAACACCATTGTTGGTACCTCCCAAATCGGGACGCCAAATACTTTTTTGTGTACTAAAGAATATTATAGTGATTTTATCCTAGAACTGGAAGTATTGGTTGCGCCGGGATTGAATTCCGGAATCCAATTTAGATCTAACTCGATGAAGGAATTTAAAGATGGTCGTGTGCACGGATATCAGTCCGAACTGGATACAAGTGAGAGAGCATGGTCAGCAGGAATTTTTGACGAAGCACGCAGAGGTTGGCTATATCCCCTAACCATCAACTCCAAAGGAAGCGCTGCTTTTAATAATGGTGAATGGAATAAGGTGAGAATTGAAGCCATTGGCAACACAATCAAAACTTTCCTGAACGGGGTTCAATGTGCCAACCTTGTTGACGACATGACACAAAGGGGGTTTATCGCCCTACAAGTCCACTCTATTAAAGACAAGGATCAAGAAGGGAAGACCATTCAATGGAAAAATATCAGAATTATTACAGAAAATCCGGAGCAATACAGATCAAAAAATCAACCACACGCGAGGCAAGTCAGCTATTTGACCAATACACTTACCCTTGAGGAAGTGAAAAAAGGTTGGAGGTTGCTTTGGGATGGGAAAACTACCAGGGGCTGGAAAGGAGCCAAATCTGAAAATTTCCCAAAACACGGGATAGAAATTGTTGATGGAACTATACTCTTTTTAAAGCATGAAGAATCGAAAGATTATAAAAAAGCTGGAGATATTGTTACCCAGGAAAAATTTGACAATTTTGAATTGGAGGTTGACGTAATGTTAAAGAAAGGTGGTAATAGTGGTGTCAAATACTTTGTAGATGCATTGACTAAAGGGGATGGCAGAGGTATTGGATTAGAGTTTCAGTTACTTGACAAGGACCATCCCGATTATCACAAAGGAGTTGACGGCAACAGAACCATAGGATCTCTTTATGATCTAATTGCAGCCGAAAACCTATCTGAGGCTAATCGCGAAGACATAAGAGCCAATGGCGCTGATCGATGGAACAAAGTTAGAATTGTTGTAAATGGTGGAAACGTCCAACACTGGATCAACAATATTAAAGTTGTCGAATACAATCGGTATTCCCAATCGATGAAAAATCTGATCAAAAAAAGTAAATATGCAAATCACAGTGGCTTTGGAGTGGGAAGTAGTGGGAGAATATTACTTCAAGATCACAGTCCAGGAGACGTAAAGTTCAAAAACATTAAGATACGTGAGTTATAGATTATTATTTTTTTTAATTCTTTTTACCACTCTATCCAATTGTCAAAGATCACCAAGTATAGATAATCGCCCCAACGTCATATTGATTTTGGTCGATGATATGGGCTATTCAGATTTGGGAGCATATGGTAGTGAAATATCAACACCCAACATCGACCGTTTGGCTTTTGAGGGAGTTCGATTTACCAATGCCTACAATACCTCTAAGTGTTTTCCTTCACGAGCAACAATACTCACTGGATTGTATTCTCAACAAACGGGATATCACAAGAGCTTTAGTCAACCCCTTCGTAATGCCATTACATTGGGAGAATTATTTCAATCGGAGGGATATACAACTCTTTGGTCAGGTAAACATCACAGTACAGAAAATCCGGTCTTTCGAGGGTTTGACCACTACAGTGGGCTGTTAGATGGTGCATCTAATCACTTCAATCCTGGCTTAGAGAGAGAGGGGGAAGGTCAACCTGCCCAAAAAGGACTAACAAAAAAACCCATCAGCTATCGCAATTGGGTTATTGAAGGAGAAATTATCAATCCCTACACTCCCAAATCCAAAAACTTTTATACAACCGATGTTTTTACCGATTATGCATTGAATTGGATGGAACAAATCGAATCCGAAAAACCTTTTTTTCTGTACCTTTCCTACACTGCCCCCCATGACCCTTTGATGGCTTGGCCGGAGGACATTGAAAAGTATAGAGGACGTTATAGTGTGGGCTATGAAGCAATTCGTAAGCAAAGATTTGAAAAGCAAAAACGCTTGGGTATTCTTCCCGAAAATACAGTGCTTTCCCATGCAAAACACACCAAATGGGAAAGCTTAAGTATTGCGGAAAAAACAAAAGAAAGTAGAACCATGGCTGTATATGCAGCAATGATTGATCGATTGGATCAAAACATCGGTAGAATACTAACAAAATTAGAGCAAGTAGGAAAACTGAACAACACGCTTATTCTTTTTACTTCCGATAATGGTGGATCCAGTGAAGTCGTTAATTTACCGGGAGGGTATGGGAAAATCGGTACATTGACTAATTGGAAGTCACTGGGGAAAAATTGGGCTAATGTAAGTAATACACCATATAGAGAATACAAAAACTGGAGCCATGAAGGAGGAATCAAAACTCCACTAATTGCATATTGGCCAGAGAAAATCAAAAATAAGGGATCGGTTACTCATCAAGTAGTCCATTTTATTGACTTCCTCCCTACCCTCCAAGAGATTGCTGGAGCAGATTACCCAAAGATGCTAAATAATGATGTCATTTTTGCTAGCCCTGGAAAAAGTTTTTTACCACAGATGGTTGGTGAGCCTCTCGTCATAAGAAAGGAACCTCTATTTTGGCAATGGCAACATGGAAAGGCTGTTAGGGATGGCAACTGGAAATTAGTGGCTTACAAGGGGGAGTGGGAGTTGTACAATTTGAAAAAAGATCCTGTTGAGGGGAGAAATTTAGTGCTAGAGGAACCTGAGAAGGTTGAAGAATTTAAAAAATATTATTCCGAATGGGCTAAACAATACGGAATTGAATAACCAATAAAATTTAAAGAATTGAATTCAAGAATAATCTTTCTAAGCCTTTTATTGATTTTATCATCATTTATTAGCTCCATCAGATCTGAATATGTGGTGACCGATTATGGAATAATTGGAGATGCGAAAACACTAAATACCACGGCCATACAAAATTTGATTGACCAGGTGAGTGATAAAGGTGGAGGGAAAATTATATTTCCTGCTGGAGAGTTTCTCAGTGGAAGTATTGAACTTAAGGATGATATCGAACTTTTTTTTGAAGCAGAAGCCGTTTTATTGGGTAGCAAAAATCCTTTTGATTACAAAAAAGTAGTCTCAAAAGACACCCTTATGACACGACACAACACTGCATTAATAAGTGCTCATTTTAGGAATAATATCAAGCTTACCGGCTTTGGCACTGTAAATGGCCAAGGAGGATATTTAGCTTTAGCTTTGGACAGTCTTTATTATAGTAATCCTCAAGATTATTTCAAAATCTCCAGGAGCTATAATGAAAGAAGGAAAAGACCAAACGAAGGAGGAAGGCCTAACCTTATTTTTTTTAATCAATCAAAAAATATTCAGATTAAAGGCGTAACTCTAAAAAATGGCGCAGAATGGGTTACAAAAATTGAGCTATGTGACTCGGTAGAAATTGATCAAATAAAATTGGAAAGCGATGTGTATTGGAATAATGACGGAATAGATTTGGTGGACAGTAAAAATGTGCGAATAACCAACAGCGATATCAATGCCGCTGATGATGCCATATGTTTTAAATCACATCACAAGTTCTCCTATTGTGAAAACATTTATGTTTCCAACTGTAGAGTCAGATCCAGTGCAAGTGCCGTAAAATTTGGAACCGCATCACACGGTGGATTCAAAAACATTGAGTTAGAAAACCTAGAAATTTATGATACCTATCGGTCTGCAATTGCCATAGAGGCAGTAGACGGAGGATTTGTTGACGGTGTAAAAGTTAGGAATATCAAAGCAATCAACACTGGAAATGCTATTTTTATAAAATTGGGAAACCGAAACGCACCTGGTGCTGTGGGAAGTTTGAAAAATGTGGAGATCAAAAATATTGATGTTAGCGTTCCCAAAGGAATTCCCGATAAAGATTATGAAATAAGAGGCCCCATGTTGCCTTTCTTTCACAATATATTCCCATCTTCGATTACGGGCATTCCAGGATACGATGTAAAAAATATCAGTATTGAAAATGTAATCATCAGATATCCTGGGGGAGGGAATCAAGCCTATGCCAATATGCCTACCTGGCGAATGGATGGAGTCCCTGAAAAAAAAGAAAGTTATCCAGAATTCAGTATGTTTGGTGAATTGCCAGCCTGGGGACTATACGTTAGACATGTTTCAGGACTCAAACTAAAAAACATAAGTCTTGAAGCAGAAGAAAAGGATTACAGACCGTCTATTGTGATGGATGATGTTAAAAATTCTGAATTAACGGACATTAAGATTAAAGGGGAAGGATACCCCAAACAGATCGTTGTTAAAGATGTTAAAAATTTTAAGATTACCAATGATGAAATGGTTGAAGTAATATTGAATAACTTATCATCTAATTAAAATGAATGGAAATATAATTGCCTTAATGTTATTTTTGGGGCTTAACGGTTGCCAAGAGGTCTCATCTCCCCCACCCAACATATTGTGGATTACCGTTGAAGACATTAGCACTAATCTTGGATGTTATGGAGATTCCCTTGCCTACACCCCTTCATTGGATGCTCTAGCCTCAAAGGGATTTTTATACAATAATGCCATTGCCAATGCGCCCGTTTGTGCTCCGGCACGAAACGCCATCGTCACTGGAATGTATCCCTCCTCTTTAGGAACGCTGCATATGCGGTCTTTCTCTAATGCTATGAAAAGTACAGGAAGAATTCCAGATGAGGTAAAACTCTATCCTGAGGTATTGAGAAAGTCTGGTTATTATTGTACCAACAACACCAAAGAGGATTATAACTTTAATTTGAAAAGGAAAATATGGGACGAATCGAGTAAAACGGCTCACTGGAAAAACCGACCTAATAATAGTACCCCTTTCTTTTCAATTTTTAACTTAATCATGACTCACGAAAGTTGCATAAACGATAAAGATAAACACGAGCGACTGACCAAAGATCTTCCCAATCACTTAAGGACAGACTCCAGTAAAATAGTGGTCCCTCCCTACTTTCCAGATACGCCCGAAACAAGAGCACTACTAACCCGACATTATGACAATATAGCAACTATGGATGCAGTGGTTGAAAAGATACTCGGTGAACTCGATGCTGCCGGGGAAAGTGAAAATACCATCGTATTTTTTTACTCCGATCATGGAACCGGATTGCCCAGACACAAAAGATGGCTCTTTGATACGGGGGTAAAAGTTCCTTTTATCATATATATTCCAGAAAAATTCAAAGAACTGTATCCCGCCCAACCAGGAAGCGAGGTAAATCAATTGGTCAGTTTTATTGACTTAGCTCCCACTATCATTAAGTTGGCTGGAGCAGAAATTCCGAAAACCATGCAAGGGAAAGTTTTTCTTGGAGAAAAACAAAAAGCGGAAAGAGAGTATGTTTATTTGGCTAGAGGTAGAATGGATGAACGCTATGACATCCAAAGAGGAGTAAGAAGTAAACGTTATAAGTACCTGCGGTATTACGAGCCCAAAAAACCTTTTATTCAATTCATGAATACCCCAGAGGGAGGACCTATGATGGCAGAACTTAGAAAGGCTGAAATAGCAGGGTCATTAAAGCCAGTAGGGCAACAATTGTTGGCTACAACCAAGCCTACTGAATCCTTATTTGACTTACAAAAAGATCCAATGGAATTCAATGACTTGGCCAATGATCCCAAGATGAAAGAGGTGCTAACTAGACTCCGGTCCGAACACGACAAATGGATGAAAAATGTTTTGGATGTAGGCTTGATACCCGAGGCCATAATGAGGCGGTGGGAAGAAAAGAACAATCAATCTATTTATGAATGGATTAGAGCTCAAGAGTATTTTTATGATGACTTGCTACTGATGTCCTCAACAGCGGATGAAAAGACCTTGTTTGATGGGCTTACCCACCCTAACGAAGCCGTTCGATATTGGGCAGGACAAGGCATTTACAATTTGGATAAAAAAATAAAAAAAAGGACCAGTCAACGCTTGAAACAAAGACTTAATGACTCTATTATTAATGTAAGTATTAGTGCCGCCAGAGCACTACTTAAGCATCGCTCATCATCAAATGAAATATTAAAAATATTATCTCAAGGATTAGAGGCAGAAAACGAGTGGACCCGATTACAAGCTGCTTTGGTTTTGGATGATTTTCAAGATGCACTCCGAACTTTGGAGGTCCCCGCTAAAAATCAAATCAATAGTGACCCCAATAAGTACGTTGTTAGGGTTCTCAATCATGGATTAAATGTTCTAAATGGGACTATGAATAAAGTAAGGTAATTTGATTTTTTTAACAGCTAACATTTAAAATCTTAAATAAGTAGCAATATTCAAAAAAAACTTTATTTTTGGAAATGCGTTCGTGTACGCACACTAAAATGCACATTAAACTTTAACTAACATAGATTATGGATTTAAACAGAAGGAAATTTATCAAAGACGCCTCATTAGTCTCTGCTGGGGTAATCGCTGGAGTAAGCGGGGTCAGTGCTGCCAGTAGTTCGATGAGTTCCCAAAGTTACAGAAGAATAATTGGCTCCAATGATCGCCTAAATGTAGGAATCGTAGGATTTTCAAGTCGAGCCAAAGGTTCACTTATTCCCGCTTTTCAAGGGCATACAAAACAACAAAACTGCCAGATTGTAGGTGTTTCTGATATTTGGAATAGAAGAAGAGACGAGGGAAAAGCATTTTTAGAAAAAACAACTGGTAACAAGATCGAAACATGGAGAAACAATGAGGAAATGTATGACAAAAATCAAATTGATGCTGTGATCATTTCAACTGCCGACTTCCAACATGCCCTTCATACCGTTCAAGCCGCCAACGCCAAAAAGGATGTATATGTAGAAAAGCCTTTTGCCGAAACCATGGAAGATGCCAGATTGGGTAGAAAAGCTGCAAATGATGCTGACATTGTTCTTCAGGTTGGATCACAACGAAGAAGCGGAAAAAACTATCATGCTGCCGACAAATACATCAAATCTGGCGCTTTTGGAGACTTGGTAATGGTAGAAATGACTTGGAACGTCAATCAACCTGGAAGATGGAGAGTATATCCCAATAAAGTAAGTGACATAAAGGAATCTGATGTAGATTGGAAAAGATATTTGATGAACCGACCCTATCAAAAATGGGATCCTAGAAAGTATTTAGAATATCGATTGTTCTGGCCCTTGTCTTCTGGTATTCCAGGACAGTGGATGGCACACCAAATAGATACCGTTCATTGGTTTACAGATTTGGCACACCCAAGAAGTGTTGCTGCCAACGGAGGTATCTACCTTTGGAAAGATGGACGATCCAACTTTGATACCATGACGGCAGTATTTGATTACGGCCCCTTGGATGACATAAACTCCGGTTTCCAAGTGGTATATTCATCTCGCTTTACTAACTCTGCTGGAGGAACTAAAGAAATTTATTATTCCAACGGTGGTGAATTAAACATGAAAACCAACAAAGTAACACCCAATGGTGGACTTACAGAGCGCTATTCTAAGGCTATGAAAATGAAACCCAATCAATTAAAAGAATTCTCTTTATCTGATTTAGACACCAAGGTGGTTACCTCTGCCAATACGGGAGTGGATAATATGACTTCCAATCACATGCTGAATTGGCTGGAATGTGTCCGTTCAAGAGAAAAAACAAATGCACCGGTTGAAGCAGGTTACAACCACTCAATAGCAAATATCATGACCACAGCCTCCATGAGAACTGGTCTAAAAGCTACCTTTGACGAGGAAAATCAGGAAGTGTTAGCAGGAGGTAAAGTATTTAAATATTAATAATTGTATGATTCGATCTTTTTTTTTAATAAGTACTTTTTGCATCTATTCGATGTCATGCAATGATCAATCCAGAACAACCGAAGCAGAACCTGCTTCGGTTGTTTTTGTAAACGATACAGCTGGCCAAAAAGTTGACGTACAACTCAATGGAAAGCCATTCACCAGTTACCATTATAAAGCTTCATTGCCAAAACCAGTTCTCTTTCCTTTGGTTACTACCAGTGGAAAAACACTTACCAGAGGTTTTCCTATTGACCCTCAACCGGGGGAGCGAGTTGACCACCCTCATCATATGGGACATTGGTTAAACTATGGTGACGTTAATGGTTTGGACTTTTGGAACAACTCCGATGCCATTGCAAGAGAAAAACTGAAAGACTACGGAAAGATTGTTCACAGTGAAATTGTAAAAATAAATCAAGTGGAAGGCAGCCTTACCACGAAAAGCGCCTGGCAAAGTACTTCGGGTGAATCCATGTTAAAAGAAATAACAGTTTTTAAATTCTCACAAAAAGGAAACACAAGGATTGTTGATCGATACACCACTCTCACTGCCCTACAAGACATTTCTTTCAAGGACAACAAGGAAGGATTTTTTGGGGTTCGAGTAACCCGCGCTATGGAATTACCCTCTAAAAAACCTGCGATTTTTGTTGATGCACAAGGCAATCCCACAGAGGTAAAAGTATTGGACAATACCGGAGTTAACGGGAATTACCTTAGTAGTGAAGGGTTGGAGGGAAATGACGTTTGGGGAACCCGTGCCGAATGGGTAAAACTCTTCAGTACAATAGATGGAGAAGCAGTTTCCATAACCATTATGGATAACCCTAACAATGTGGGATATCCAACCTATTGGCATGCAAGAGACTACGGACTTTTCGCAGCCAACCCACTGGGGCAAGAAGTTTTCTCTAAAGGTAAAGAAGTCTTAAACTTTGCTCTAAAAGAAGGAGAATCTGTAAGTTTTCACTATCGAATGTTGATACACAACGGATCGGTTTTAGGTCCTAACGATATCAATAAATTTTCATTAGTGAGCTCTAAATATAAAAGTTATTTTGACGGGAAGGACCTCTCCAAATGGATAATTCCTGAAAACAATATATGGTGGTCTATTGAGGATAAAATATTAAAAGTCAAAAGCGGTCCTAAACAAAAAGGATCAACGCTTTGGACCAAAGACAAGTTTGATAATTTTCGTATTCGGTTAAAGTTTAAGTTTGGCTCCGGAACTGTGGATTCAGGGATTTTTATACGTGGTGACAATCCCCGTAATCCACAAGTCCAAATTGGAATTTCAGGATCACTCAAAAGGGACATGACAGCTTCACCCTACATTCCAAAGCAGGGCTATCCCAAAGAAGCAATGTTGGTTAAGGAACTACTCAAACAAGACGATTGGAACAAAATGGAAGTAGAAGCCATCGAAAACCGCTACCGAGTTTGGCTGAACGACAAACAGGTGATGGACTATTCACTTGAAAACGCTAATTTAGTTGGCCCAGTAGGCCTTCAACTTCACGGAAAAAGAGAAATGGAGATTTGGTATAAAGCCATTGAAATTGCATGTTTCTAAAAAAACTACCATATTTACAGTATGTTAAAAAAGTTTTTGATCGGCAGCTCTATATTTCTCTCCCTTCAAATCAGTTGGGCACAACAAACCCAAAAACAACTAGATAAAATTATCAAGAAATGGGCTGCACCTGATGAATTTCCGGATCACATTATATTAAGTGCTACAGCCGACCCCACTCAATCGATTGGTGTCAACTGGCGAACTCATGCCAATAATACAGTGGGCTATCTAGAGATTGGAATCGCGGGGCCAGGGCCAGAATTTAGAATTAACACAAAAGCTTATCCAGCTAAGAGAACCCTTATCAACTCAGCTGAGGCATCCAAAGATGGTTTTAAATCTTCCTTTTTTGAAGTACAACTCAATGGGTTAAAACCCAATACTCTTTATGCTTATCGTGTGGGTAACGATAATTTCAAAAGTGAATGGCATCAATTTTCAACTGCCAGTAACCAATCTACCCCCCTTTCCTTCTTGTATGTGGGTGACGCGCAAAATTACATTTTGGAATTGTGGTCTAGGGTGATCAGAAATGCCTATAAAAAAGCACCGAATGCAGACTTTTTTATCCATGCAGGAGATTTGATCGATACCGCCCACGATGAAAGTGAGTGGAATGAATGGTTTGCAGCTGGAGGATTTATCCATAGCGAAATACCTGCAATTGCAGTTCCGGGAAACCACGAGTATCGGGGATTAAATGCCAACAGACCTCGAGACAAACCAGAGCTCTCCATTCAATGGGACGCGCAGTTTGGTTTTCCAAAAAATGGCCCTCAGGAATTACACAAAACCTGTTATTATATAGATTATCCCAATCTAAGAGTGATTGCCCTCAACAGCAATAGGGCCATCAAACTTCAGGCCCAATGGCTAAAAAAAGTTTTGGAAGAAAACAATAAAAAATGGACTGTAGTTACCTTTCATCACCCCATCTTTTCTGCATCTACAGGAAGAGATAATCCTGAACTACGAAAATATTGGAAGCCACTGTTTGATCAATATAATGTGGACTTGGCACTTCAGGGACATGACCACAGCTATGCCAGAGGAGCAATATTTGAAAACCCCATTGTTGTGAATAGAAGTGATCAAAACAAAGAATTAATGGGCCCTGTATATGTTGTCTCAGTAAGTGGCGGCAAAATGTATTCTGTCAATGAGTCGGGATGGGATAAATTTGGAGCCGTACAAGAAAAGAACGGAGAACGTAAACAGTTGTTTCAGCACATTTCAATCGATGGTGATCAATTGATTTATCGCTCTTTTACCGCCACGGGAGAATTATTTGACCGTTTTGAGCTTTTGAAACAAAATGGAAAAAATCAATACATAGATTAAATTTGTATTTTATTTTTATGGTGTATAAAACTTTCTTTACAAGCATTCTTGATTTTAAGAATTGAAAAAAAATATTTTACAATTGATCCTCGTCATTTTAAGTTTTATGTTTACAACCCAATTATAAATAGGGAGCCTTAAATATTGAGGATAAAATTCGCTGTGAAACCTAAGGAATTGTATATCCAACAAATCAAAATACAATGAAAATAAAGGCTTTAAACACACTTATAATTATACTCACCACCCTATCCTTCCAAAGCTGTGTAAAAGAAAAAAATCGACCAAAAAACTTAAGAGTCGATTTAATGCGTAATGCAGATTATATTGGTCTAAATGGTAAAAAACAATCCCTTTTATTGCATGACGGTATTTTGAACGAAGGGAAGTATGAAATTGCTAAAGTTCAATCTGAAAACCCACTATTCCATTGGATACTTGACGACCGGTCTCAAAATATCACAGCCCATCAGATTTTGGTCAGCAGTAATCGGGAAGGATTAGATCAAAATAAAGGTGATTTTTGGGACAGTGGAAAAGTAAATACCCAAAAGTGCTCTTCCTTGTATGCAGGTAAACCTCTTCAAAAAAATAAAGTCTATTACTGGAAAGTTCGATATTGGGAAAATAGCGATCAAAACTCTGTCTATTCAAAGCCTAGAGCATTTATAATTGATCCAAATGCAACTTCGGAAAAATTCTCTCAAGAACCACTGGTCACTATGGATGAGTTTCCTGAAATGACCAAAAAAAGAGATGGAAACTATTTTCTAGATTTCAGAAAAGCGGCTTTTGCCAAGCTCAAAATTGAATTGAGTTCCATAAAAGAAGATTCTGTTTTAGTCAGTGTTGGTGAAATGAAACAAAAAAACGAATTTTCCATTGATACTAATCCTGGGAAAAATATTAGGTATTATCAAACCCAACTGAAATTAAAGCCTGGAACACATTGGTATGAAATCGTTTGGCCAGAAAATAAAAAAAGGGCCAGTAACCGTTTTATGATAAAAATGCCAGACTATATCGGAGAGGTCTATCCATTCAGATTTGTTGAACTAAAAGGGAGTCAAGGAACTTTAAAAGCTCATCAAGTGGTCAGAACAAAGGTAAATTATACTTTCGTAGATTCAGCCTCGTCTTTTGAGTCTAGTAATGAAGTATTGAACCATGTTTGGGAATTTTGTAAATATTCCATGAAAGCCACGAGTTTTTGTGGCTATTATGTAGACGGTGACAGAGAACGAATTCCTTATGAAGCCGATGCATATATCAATCAACTTTCTCATTATGCGGTGGATGCAGAATACGGTATTGCTAGGGGAAGTATGAAACACCTGTTATTCAACCCAACATGGCCAACAGAATGGACGCTTTACAATATATTGATGGCTTGGTATGATTATCTCTACACAGGGGACAATCGTTTTATCGTAAAATACTATCATGAGCTAAAAATCAAAACACTAATGGACTTGTCCAACGAGACGGGCCTAATTAGTACTTTAACCGGAAAACAAACGGAGGATTTTTTTGAAAAACTTCATAAAAATCACTGGGGGAAGAATAACAACCTTAGGGACATAGTGGACTGGCCTCAAGCGAGTCCCCCTGGAGGATATGAAAACTTGAATCATTTTACAGGGACAGAAAAAGAGTATGCTGGAGAAAATGATGGTTATGTATATCAAAAATACAATGCAGTGGTAAACGCCTTGTATTATGGAGCACTAAAAATAATGGGTAAAATTGCTCTTGACTTGGATCAAAAAGAAGATTCAATTTTATTTCTAACTCATAGTAAAAAACTTAAAAAAGCTTATCTGGACATATTTCAAGACAAAACCAATGGATTGATCAACGATGGAGAAGATACTGACCATAAATCACAACATGCAAACATGTTTGCTCTTACTTTTGGTTTAATCCCAGAAAAAAACATTCAAAATGTAGTTAAATATATAGAACAAAAAAAGATGTCATGCAGTGTGTATGGATCACAAATTTTATTAGAGGGCCTTTTTGATTACGGGGAAGAGAATCATGCCATAGAACTAATGGCTGCCAAAACCGAAAGGAGTTGGTACAATATGATTCGCTATGGCTCTACCATTACTATGGAAGCATGGGACAAAAGGTACAAACCCAATTTGGATTTAAACCACGCTTGGGGTGGTGCACCGGCAAACATCATAGTCAGAAAAATGATGGGAGTAGCTCCCCTAACCCCAGGAGCACAAAACATTAAAATTCATCCCAAAATCGGAGCACTTGAATATGCAAACCTGAAAACCAGTTTTATATCAGGATCCGTTGAGGTTGATTGTCGTCAGACTGATAGCACTTATGCAATGAAAGTGAAACTCCCTGGTGGGGTTAAGGGAGATCTTAAAATACCTGCCCTTAAGGGAGATAAAAAGCTGTATATAAACGGCAAACCCACCCAAAATAAATCGGAAAAAGGATATTTTCATTTGAAGAATTTTTACTCTGGAAGTAATTTATTAGAGGTAAAGTGATTAAAATGAATTCCGTTAGCTAAAATTTCTGAAAACTTATTACCTTTAAATAAAAATCATGGCAACATACGAATGTAATAACTGCGACATGGCTGTCAATGCAAGTTGCGCCAAATGTGATAAAGCTTTAGTTGATGATATCTTAAAGCTAGATGATGGAACTGAAGTCCAAGTTTCTAGATGTCCCGAATGTGAGGGAAAAATAAAGTCACCCTCATGTTGTGGTGTTGAAATGGTTTGTAACAATTAATTTTTAACTCAATAAATAATTCAATGAAGAAATTATCAATTTTCATTCTTGTATCCATAGCTACCATTGCACAAGCTCAAGATTTTAAAGGTTTGGACAAAAGCCCAATGGATCGTGTGTTTTATCCTGCCTCCAACCGAGTGACGGATAAGGCTGTCGTGATCACTTACAGCCGCCCTCAGTTAAGAGGAAGAAATTTAGAGGATGTCGTTCCCACCTATAAGATTTGGAGAACTGGAGCTAATGAAGCAACAGAGGTCAGACTTAATAAGTCTATTAAATTGGGAGACACCGTAATTAAAGCAGGTACATACACCATGTATTCTTACCCCAAAGACGAGTCCTTAGAAATAATTATTAATTCAGCAACAAACGTCTGGGGAGCCTATGGATATGACAAATCAAAAGACGTTGCAAGATTAGAGGTACCCGTAATGGATTCAACCCAATATATAGAATCTTTTTCTTTTGCCTTTAGCGGTAAAGAAAAGAATGCTATTCTTCATGCCGGTTGGGGAAATGTAAGGGTAGAGATTCCCATTACCATTCTATAGATCAAATGAAACTATAAAATAAACCCCTTTTTAGGGGTTTTTTTATTTGCTTGAGTTCTTGATAGTTCAAAAGGATTTTTACTGTAATTTAGTCCATTATTTAAAAACCTTATGAAGGAAATTTTGCTAAAATTTTACCAACGTTTGGGAATTATTCCTACAATCGCTGAGGATTTAGAAGCCATCACCTTTGGTCTTATCATCGGACTATTGGCCTTAATTTTTTGGATGGTCAGTAAACGAATTTTTAGGATAATTTTTTTTAAAGTTTCCAAAAGGACAAAATCAAAATTTGACGATTATTTAGTCAAAAATAAAATCCCAGAGACAATCTCATTATTTCCGCCACTCATCTTACTTATAGGTTTTCTCCCACAATCCTTAAGCTCTTTCCCTCTAATCCAAGAACCCTTAGCCTCTCTATTAGAGATTTTGGTTGCCATTTTCTCCATACTTTTGATAAGACGTTTGTTGAAGGCTTTTAAAGACTTTTTTAAAACTCTCAAAAATTTTAAAAACAAACCAATTGACAGCTATATTCAGGTTGTTATGATTTTTGTGTGGTTCGTTGGAGTTATGTTTATTTTTTCCATATTATCAGGCAAAGACATCGGTACCTTTTTGGCAACTTTGGGTGCACTTTCGGCTGTTATTTTGTTGATTTTTAAGGACTCTATCCTCGGTTTTGTGGCAAGCATACAAGTAACCATAAACGACAATGTAAGGATAGGTGATTGGATCACCATGAAAAGCTACAATGCTGATGGAGATGTAATAGAAATTAACCTTTCTACTGTCAAAGTTCAAAACTTTGATAATACCATTACCTCCATCCCCACTTATAAGTTAGTTTCAGATTCTTTTGTGAATTGGCGTGGAATGAGCGAGTCGGGAGGAAGAAGAATAAAACGATCACTGCTGATTCGAGTTTCCAGTATCAAATTTATTGAGCTTGAACAACTAAATGAACTAGAGAAGATTGAGCGAATTACTGACTACATCCGAAGGAGAAAGGAAGATATTGAAATCGAAAACAGTACCAACAAAACCGATAAGTCTCTCTTACTCAATGGAAGAAACATGACTAATATTGGACTTTTTAGACGTTATGCATTGGCCTATCTGAAAAATCATCCAGAGATAAATAAAGATTTAACTGTAATGGTCAGACAACTAGCTCCCACCTCAGAAGGAGTTCCTTTGGAAATTTATGTTTTTGTAAAAGACAAAGTGTGGGTCAATTATGAACGCATCATGTCTGACATTTTCGATCATTTGTTGGCAGCAATTACTTACTTTAAACTAGAGTGCTTCGAGTATACTTCTAATTCCAATTTCGCTAAGAATAAAAAGCAATAAAATTATATTTTATTGAATGTTTTCCAAGATTCTAATTACTTTTTATTGAACTTTTAAAAAAACTATTCAACAAATTAATAATTGGACTTGGTGTTAAAGCTGATAGTTCGTAAAAAGTGGTAGAAAAAACTTTAAAATGTGGGTCACAGGCATTGACGTAGATGTTTTCCAGACACATCTGAAATTTAGTAATTAAGGTCACTAACAAAGTAACCCATTTCTTCATCTGCTATCATTTCCTCTTGATCAATATAAACTGTAACAGGATAACCTTTTTCTTCATGGTATTCTGCTTTTATAACCGCAGCTTTATTTTTTTGGGCTTCTTCAATAACATAAAATAATTGTTCTATGGAAAGCACCCCCCAATGCAATTCAGCATTATAGTTAGTATTGTTAACAATGACGATTTCTCCATCAATCACTTCAACTTCTTTGGGTGAAGTAATCTCGTCTGGGCAGTAACAAGAAACTTGAAAGTTGTAGGTGTAAGAATTAATATTAAGTGATTCCCAATTGTTTTTATTGATTTCAAAATCAATTAAAGGATCTGGTTTGTCTTTTTCACAAGCGAGGTAAAAAAAAACAAAAAAGGACACCATTAAAATTCTCATATTTTTTGAAATCTTTTATAAGAACTATTCAACTTTGGACTTAAAAACTTTCTGATAACGCCAATAAGAAAAGGCTCCTAACAAAGCTACAATCAAAATTGCATAGTATACAAAGCTTGGAGTAATGATTTTGTCTCCACTGGCATAGGAATGCAATCCAACCAAATAAAAATTCACTCCAAAATAGGTCATCAATATACTTGCAAAAGACACTATGCTCATGAAATTAAACGTCCAATTTCCTCTTAATCCCGGAACAAAACGCATGTGAATCACAAAAGCATATATCAGAATGCTGATCAAGGCCCAGGTCTCTTTGGGATCCCAACCCCAATAGCGTCCCCAACTTTCATTGGCCCACATACCTCCAAGAAAATTTCCTATTGTTAACATGATCAAGCCAACTGTAAGCGAGAGTTCATTTATAATTGTCAACTCCTTAATGTTTAAATCTATTTTTACTTTATTCTTTTTACCGGCGATGGAAATAAGAATTAAAGCAACAACACCGATAATCATACTCAGTGCAAAAGGTCCATAGCTACCTACAATAACTGCAACATGAATCATTAGCCAATAACTGTCTAGTACAGGCTGTAAATTTGCAATTGACGGATCCATCCAATTCCAATGGGCAATCATCAATACCATCGATGAGACGAAAGTAGTGGCGGCTATAGTTAACTCCGATTTTCTGCCGAAGATTAAACCGAAGAACATAGTGGCCCAAGCGACATATATCATCGATTCATAAGCATCACTCCAAGGCGCATGACCAGAAATAAACCATCGCGCAACAAGTCCAGCTGTATGGATTAGAAAAAGAAGTACCGCACTCCATTTGAGTAGAGTAATGCTAAAATTTAAAAATTTACCCTCCTGAAATATTTTAAATATCAATAACACAAAAAGGAATAATCCTGAATAGAGGTACCAACTGAAAAGTTTTTTGAAAATATCATATTGATTGTAAAGTATTTCGGCTTCAATCTTATCCTCTGCAGGTAATACTGCACCTCCAAATTTCTTCTGGAATCCCTCTAAACTCTCTAATAAATTATCTGCTTGAGAATAATCATTATCTTCTCTAGCCAACCTCAAAGAATTGAAATACAAGGGTAAGATATTGTGAACATAAAGGGAGTCTTTGCCTTTAAAAGAGGCTTCATTTAACTCGGGATAAGAGACCCACTTGTTGGATAAATCATCAGGGATGGGAAAAACCCTCATTACCTTTCCTTCTAAGGCAGAATAAAAAAGGTTGACCCTTTTATCAACCTCAATAAAATCTTTTTGGAATTGATTGGGAATAGCAGCCCGATAGGCCCCCTCCAAATGAGAGGAAATTTTGTAATTACCTTGGTTGTCAAAAAACGAAACCAGTGAGGCATACTTTTGTTTGATGTCCACCCCAATTATTTTGCGCAGGCTATCATTTCCTCTCTTAAGATAAATAATTGGAACATTATACCAGAGTGCAGGACTTTCAATAATTGACATCATCACCTGATCTGCATTAAGCTCCCCGTAGTGATCTCTTTTGCTAACCTTACGGAGCAGTTCGGAAGAAAAAGTATTGGCCGGTTTCATTCTTCCACCTGTATCTTGAATGACCAGGCTCCCAAACTTCTGCGCGTGTTCCTTGGCAATGGTATTGGCAATGACTAGGGAATCGAAGTCAATATTTTTATTTGGGAGGTGATCATGATCTTGAGCATTTAAACCAAAAGAGCTCAATAAAAAAAATATAGAAACGAGGGCTTTCTTTTTTTGTTTAATTTTTTCCAAAGCATTTGACAAATCCTTAAATCTTGTTTTTCCTAGAAAGAAAATACCCATCATACTCAAATAAAGAAGAATATAGCCTACATAAGTAACCCAAGTTCCCCAAAAATCGTTATTTACAGAAAGTACAGTACCTTTTTCATCGGGATCAAATGAAGCCTGAAAAAAACGAAATCCTTTGTAATCTAAAACGTGATTCATGTAGATGTCATAATCAAACGGCTCAGGTTCCTCTACTGTTATTCTACTCATAAATGAGGAGTAACTATTTTCCGTGCCTGGATATTTTTCGGCAACAAAATCATTAAGACGGATTGCAAACGGCAAATCCAAGCTTTTGGAACCGTATTTAAAATAAAAATCAAGACCACCTAAACTTATTTTTTTCATATTGTTCACCATTCCCTTTCCTCCTAATACAGTAACAGATTCCTCAACACCATTGGTAATTACTTGGAGTTTCAATGCATCCTGAACACCTGGGGCTCCCTCCTCTGACTTAACCCAATCAAATTTACCCCTCAATGGAGGCTCAGGAATAACAAACTGAAACCCACCAAGGTTGTAAAGTGAGCGGAATTTTAGTTCCTCCTCAATTCCTTTTAGTACCGAGCCAGACTGTTGGGTGGCCATTCTGAGATAAGTCCCATCAAAAGGGGTAGTAATATAATGCAGTCCCTCTTCGGAGCGAATGTTTACAGCGCCAGCTACAGGGTTGTTTAGAGTAAAAAGTATATTATGAATATTTGCCACTTCACCCTCTTTAAGGGGATGATCATGGCGACTGCCATCGGAAGACTCCACAATTTTGATGTAGCGATCTCCACTATCGTCCAATATTAGCTGTTCGCTGACATCCTCTGAATAATTTTCAAATCTAATAGAGAAAGGTTGACCGTTGAATTCATTATCCCACTCAAATTCATTATTTACATGCTCCGAAAAAAGAAAGTCTTTTTCCAAAGTTTTGCGTTGCGGAACGCCTTGAATCAGTCCCTCTACAAAAACGGTTAAATAAGTTTTTTCGGACAAAAAGCTGTTTTCTGTGGCCCCTTCTCTAATTGGCATTACCCCCTCATATCCAAAATATCTAGTAATAAAAGCACCAAAAATGATTAAGATAAAAGACAAATGAATCATCAGTATGGCCCATTTTTCTTTTCTTAAAAGTCTATATTTGAAAATATTCCCGAAGAAATTCATCATAAATAGTATCAAAATCAATTCAAACCACCAAGCATTATATACCCATATTTTAGCGGTATCAGTGCTGTACCAACTTTCTATGAATGTACCAAATGCCATTGCAGTGGAAAATGAAATAAACAGCATGGCCATTAACTGGTTGGAAAATAAGTATTTAAGGATTCTTTCTCTCATCTAAATCTTCAGCTCACCATTTGAAGTGCAAAGATAATTGTTGAAATTGAATTATAACAACTTCAAAAAACTAAATTATTAGTCAAAAGAATCGATTTAATAAAGAATGTAAAACCAGATCACTAAATAAAATTTCATTTTTGAATTTCTACAACAAAATAGCCAAAGAGAAAATTAGCAGAACAACACAAACAAACATTCGAAGAAATTTTTAAAGTAAAGTACTTTAAATATTTATGACAATAAGATTTATGTATTTCAAAATTAGGGAAATAAGTTTGTGTATTTTTGAAATATGACAAAAATTGTGCTACTAGGAGCAGGTCACTTGGCCATTCACTTTTACGAACAAATTAATTCATGCCCTAAATTGGATTTAATTCAATGGTACAACCGATCTATTGATAAAATTGATTTTGCGAAAAACCAAATTAAAATTACAAATCATATCGATGATTTGGAAGATGCGGATGTCTATTTAATCTGTGTAAAGGACGAGGCCATTAAGTCCATAAGTGAAAAAATCAAAAGAAACAGTTTGGCGGTTCATTGTGCGGGGGGGATTCCCATCGACGAGCTAGAAGGCTCAATCAGAAAAGGAGTTTTCTACCCTCTTCAAAGCTTTACCAAAGAAAGATCTTTAAGTTTTGACAAACTTCCGATTTGTATAGAGGCCTTAGAAAAAAAAGACCAGAACCTATTATGTGAATTCGCCATACAGCTAGGAGGAATTCCGCACATAATCAATACAAAAAAAAGAGCGCACCTGCACATGATCGCAGTATGGGTTAATAATTTCAGCAACCACATGTTGCATTTAGGAAATGATTTATCCAAAAAACACCAAATCCCTTTCGAGATATTCCATCCTCTAATAGAGGAAACTTACAAAAAAGCCTTGATTATGGAGCCCCAAAATGCGCAAACTGGCCCCGCCTTGCGACAAGATCTGAAAACAATCAAAAAGCACCTCAATTTGTTAACAGAACTAGACATAAAAAAACTATACCTAAATTTATCTTCTTCAATCCAAAAAAAATATGAGCAGTAAAAACTATAAAACACTACTTAATAAAATCACCACCTTTATTTTTGATGTAGATGGGGTATTGACCAATGGTAAAATATTAGTAACCACAGAAGGGGAAATGTATCGCGAGATGAATACTCGAGATGGGTTTGCACTCAAATATGCCTCACTCAAAGGCTTTAAGATTGGGGTTATTTCTGGAGGCACCAACCCAGGGGTAAAAAGTAGACTTGAAAACCTAGGGGTTGATAAAGTATATTTGGGTATTCATGAAAAAATGATTGCTTTCGATAACTTTATTAACACCTACAATATCAATCCAGAGGAGGTGCTTTACATGGGTGATGATATTCCAGATATTTCAGTAATGGAAAAAGCAGGATTGGCAACCTGTCCACAAGATGCTGTTTCTGATGTTAAAAGGATTGCTGACTATGTATCCCACAAAAATGGAGGAGATGGGTGTGTAAGGGAAATTTTAGAGCAAGTGATGAGGGTTCAAAACAAGTGGATATTTACTAAAAACTCAAATCGCTAATTCCAGGTATGCTTAATCTCAATGGTTTTGAAATCATTTTAGCCTCAATTTCCCCTAGAAGAAAGACTTTTTTGGAAAGTTTAAACATTCCTTTTTCAATTAAGACTTTTTCTGTCGATGAAACCTTCCCACCGCAGCTCCAAGGAGAAGAAATCACTCAACACATTGTCCAAAAAAAAAATGCTCCTTTTACAGAACTTATTCAAGACCGTCAAATCGTCATTACCGCAGACACTATCGTTTGGTGTGAAAATCGATATTTGGGAAAACCTAAAAATATAGAAGCTGCAAGAGAAATGCTGTCTTTTCTATCTGGGAAATCACATAAAGTCATTACCTCAGTAGGATTTCTCACTAGCCAAAATTTTGAAATAATAACAGAAACTAGCAAAGTTTATTTTAAAAAATTAACAGATCAAGAAATCGATTATTATATAGAGGAATACTCCCCTCTTGACAAAGCAGGAGCATACGGTATTCAGGAATGGATAGGGGCCATAGGAATAACGAAAATTGAAGGAAGTTACACTAACGTAGTTGGATTACCATTGGCGCAAGTGAAGGAAAAAATTGCGATCTTGATTAAAGTATAAAATAAATTGAGTAAAATTGATTTTCTAAAATGGACACAAAAAACCGTAGAACTTCATTATCAATGACCAAAAGAATAAATTGGTTTAAAAGGAATAGCTTAATAGTAATTTTATTTTTTGTTATAACGCTAAAGGGACAATCCTCTTCTGATGTATACAAACAACTCAAAAAGCTCAACTTTTTGGGCTCAGTACTCTATCTTGCTGCCCACCCAGACGATGAAAATACACGAGTAATTTCCTATTTTTCCAATCATGTATTGGCCCGAACTGCATATTTATCCATGACCCGAGGTGATGGAGGGCAAAATCTAATTGGAGCAGAACTTAGAGAGGCTTTGGGATTGATCCGAACACAAGAACTTTTAGCAGCTCGAAAAGTTGACGGTGGATCACAGTTTTTTACCATGGCCAATGATTTTGGGTATTCCAAAAATCCGGTCGAAACCCTATCTATTTGGGACAGAAAACAGGTTTTGGCTCAAACCAAAGCCAGAATTCAAGAATTCAAGCCAGACATTATCATCAACCGCTTTAACAGCCAAAGTACTGGAAGAACACACGGCCACCACACTGCTTCGGCTATGATAAGTGAATGGGCATTTGACCAAATGAATGCTGATCAAAATTCTTGGCATCCTAAACGTCTGTTCCATAATACCTCTTGGTATTTTTACGGGAGCAGAGAAAATTTTGAAAAAGCCAACAAAAAAGCAATGCTTACCATTGATATGGGAGTTTTTGATCCACTCTCGGGAAAAACCAATTCGGAGGTTGCCGCACTAAGCCGAAGTAAACACAAGTCTCAGGGTTTTGGAAGTGCCCCTGTATTGGGAGAAAGATTGGAATATTTTGAGTTAATCAGAGGAAAAAAACTAACCCAAAACGATCCATTTGATGACATCAATACTCAATGGACAAGGGTAAAAGGGGGAACAGCCATTGGAAAAGCTATCCAAAAAATCATTGAAGATTTTGATTTTTCCGCTCCCCACAAAAGCGTGGTTCCCTTACTACATGTCCAAAAAATGATCACTCAACTGGAAAATAAACACTGGAAAAAAGTAAAAACAGAGGAAATAACTGACCTTATAATTAACTGTCTTGGAATTGAATTTCAACTCAATGCCCAAATTCCATACGGAGTTTCAGGGGAAAATTTACAGATGAAACTATTGGTCAATAATCCGAGCCACCTCACTGTAAATTTAAATCGGATACAATGGAAAGACGAATCTCATGATTTACACCAAACTCTTAATACAAATCAACTTTTCATTAAACGTTTTGATACCAAAGTAAAGGGTGCTATTAGCAGTCCCTACTGGCTTAGCCAAAAAGGCAGTCAGGGGATGTATATATCCAACAAAACTGGATCGATAGGAGCCGCAAAAAGTCCGGCTGCTTATCAAGCGACACTTGATTTATCAATTGAAGGAAAAAAGTTAGAGATTAGCTTACCTCTCAAATTCAGAAGAACTGATCCTGTTAGAGGAGAAGTTATCACACCATTTCACATCCTTCCTGAGGCCACCCTCCAACTCGAAGCCCCCGTCTTTTTATTTGCTACTGACCAAAGTCGTAAGGTCAAGATAAGTGTCAAAAATTTAGGCACCAAAGTAATGGGAACACTAGAATTGGAAACCCCTAAATCTTGGGAAGTTAATCCTAAATCTGTTAAAGTATCCATATCGGGTAAAGGAAATGAAACCGATTTTTATTTTGATATTAAAGCTCCTTCTCATACAACGGTAGGCTATTTAAGGCCCCTAATTGAAACCCATACAAAAAAACTCCAAGCCTCGCTTCAAGAAATAACATACGACCATATCCCCAAACAATTCCTTGTGTCTCCTGCTGAGTCTAAAGTGGTGGCCCTAAGTTTAAAAACAGGTGTAGAAAAAGTAGCTTATATTGAAGGCGCGGGAGACAACATACCGCAAAGCTTAACTGACCTGGGAGTGGAAGTAGAAATATTAAAAGCCAAAAATATCACTCTTGAAAAATTAAACTACTTTGATGCAGTAATCGTCGGGATCAGAGCCTTCAATGTCGAGGAGGCTCTGGCTTATAAAAATAAAATTCTTTGGGAATATGTTGAAGCCGGAGGTAACCTACTAATGCAATACAATACCAGTAGAGGACTAAAAACTAAGGAGTTGACACCTCTGAAATTAAACCTTTCTCGAGATCGTGTATCCAACGAAAAATCTAGAGTACAAATCATTAATCCAGATCATCCGGTTTTGAATCGTCCCAATAAAATTACATCTCAAGATTTCGAGCAATGGGTGCAAGAAAGAGGCTTATATTTTCCAAATTCTTGGGATGAGAAATTCATCCCCCTACTGCAAATGAATGATACAGGCGAGTCTCCAAAAAAAGGAAGCCTTCTAGTTGCGAATTATGGTAAGGGAAGGATTGTTTACACAGGTTTAAGTTTTTTCCGACAGCTTCCAAAGGGCGTTCCAGGTGCCTACCGTTTGTTCTTTAATCTAATTGCTAGGCCGTGAAAAAAAAACTCCCTAAGATTTATTGGATACTGTTCTTGAGCCAATTGTTTTTTTGGTGCTTTTTTTATCTGATAATGAAAATTTTTAACGGATGGAAATGATCGACTGGCTAGTACTGAGTCTGTCTCTTGTATTCATAATTGTTTATGGGATTTGGAAAAACAATTCTCACAAAAACATCAAAGACTACATTAGGGGGGGGAATCAAGCTTCGTGGTTTACCGTAGGGCTTTCGGTAATGGCCACCCAAGCAAGTGCAATAACCTTTTTGTCAACCCCCGGACAAGCTTTCAACGATGGGATGGGGTTTGTGCAGTTCTATTTTGGATTGCCCTTTGCAATGATTATCATCTGTTTGTTTTTTCTTCCCGTTTATCACCGATTAAAAGTCTTTACGGCTTATGAGTTCTTGGAAAAACGTTTTGATCTTAAAACTCGAACCCTAACCGCTGTCTTATTTCTTATCCAACGTGGACTGGCTGCGGGAATTACAATTTATGCTCCCGCCATCATACTAAGTGTGGTATTGGGGTGGAATCTAAAATTACTGGTTGCAGTGATTGGCTTATTGGTGATATTCTACACTTTAGTAGGTGGGACGCAAGCCGTCAATGTTACCCAAAAACAACAGATGTTCATCGTTTTTTTAGGTATGGTGTCTGCCTTTATTTTTATTGTAAGGGCCCTTCCAGAAAACCTTTCTTTTTCAAACGCCCTTCATTTGGCCGGGATCAATGACAAACTCAACATAATCAATTTTAATTTAGACTTCAACAATCGCTACAACTTTTGGAGTGGCGTCACTGGAGGACTTTTTCTAGCCCTTTCATACTTTGGTACGGATCAAAGTCAGGTGCAACGCTACCTCTCTGGAAGGTCTCTTGTCGAAAGCCAAAGGGGACTCATCATGAATGGGTTTTTAAAAATCCCAATGCAATTTTTTATCTTATTGACCGGTATATTGGTTTTTGTTTTTTTTCAATTCGAAAAGGCTCCTCTGCATTTTAATCCTTACGCTTCAGAAAAAATAAAAACCACCCAAGGAAGTGAAAAATTTAAAGCCTTGGAAGTAGCTAACGACATCATCCATCAAGAAAAAAAGAAACAACTTCAAAAAGAAGATTTTTTCTCCAACACCACCTCTCAAAAAAAATACCTCCAACTGGAAAATCAAGCTCAAATCAATCGGGCTGAGGCCAAAAAAATCATGGAACTCAATCAACCCCAAATCGAATCCAACGATAAGGACTATGTCTTTATCTATTTTATTGTAAACTATTTACCGCAAGGATTGATAGGACTGGTGCTGGCTGCCATCCTATCAGCTGCCATGAGTTCTTCAGCCTCAGAGATCAACGCCCTTTCGGCCACTACAGTGGTGGATTTGTACCAAAGCTTCTTTAACAACCATGACGAAAAGCATTATGTAATGGTAGGCAAATGGTTTACGCTGGTTTGGGGGATGATTGCAATTGCCTTCGCTTTGGTGGGAAACCTCTTTGAAAATCTAATCCAATTGGTCAATATCATTGGCTCATTGTTTTACGGAACCATTTTGGGGATTTTCATGATTGCCATTTTTCTAAATTCCATTAGGGCCAATGCAGTATTTTATGCCGCCATATTTACTGAAATTATCGTACTCATCATCTACAGTCAAGAATGGGTCACCTTTCTTTGGCTCAATGTTATTGGAGCGATACTGACGCTAGTGACAGCCTCAATAATTCAAAACATTACAAAAAATTAATTAGCTTAAAATTTTATAAGAAAGTCTAAAAATCATTTTGTAAAAAAAAAATCCTAGGTAAGAGGGTTGATCCTTCTTACATAAATATTATTTACTCCACTCAAAAATGGAGGCCTTGTTCATTATTACATAATCTTTATTACCCGCTTTTTCTGCCAAGGTTAAAGACTTTTTAGCCGCCTTTAGCGCTGCATCTTTATCATTCCGTTTTGCTAAAATCAGTGCGTACTGACGATACATCCAATAGGCTGGTTTTTCTCGCATCTCTATGGCCTTTTCAATCCAAGACTGTGCTTTTTTTAGGTCTTTATTTTCTTGAAGATAATATACTGCTGCTTGAAAATAATCTCTTGCCTTGGGCTCACCGGAGAGGGTCCTATCAATACTTTCTTGAGCTTTCGATGCTGTGGGGACAACAATGGAAATGGGTATCAAAGTATGTTCCCAAATCAAGTTCATAGAGGCACTATTGCTTTGTAAATTAGATAAAGAAATGGTAAAAGTCTCCACCATCGGATCAAAATAAATGGGGGAAGCAATAGCCGTTAATTCCACGTGATTCTCTTCCCAATTAAGGGAAGCATCTCCTAAATTATTTTTTTTATAAAAATAAACTTCCCATTGATTGGCAGAAGGACGCGTGTAAAGGGCGTATTTCCCTGCTGCTAAGGTTTGACCTGCAATACTAACGGGGTCCGAAAAAGAAACCGTAGTGTTTTGGTTGGCACCCGTTCGCCAAATATCACCATAACGAACCAAACCTCCCATGATTTGTCTTCCTCGGGCTGAGGGTCGGGAATAATCAATATCAATCTGAGTCAACCCCACTTGTTGAGAGATTTTGGAACGAGGACTTGGTTGAGGCGTTGTGACTTGAGCAAAGGTAGCCCCAAGGGAAAAAGTAAAAAGTAAAAGGTAAGTAAGTCTCATAATATTTTTTTTCAAATTTATAAAACCCCCTCTAATTCAAAGATTCTTTGTAAAATGTTTACATGTTGTTTAATTTTTTTTAAAAATAGTTAAACAATTTGTATATTTACCCAGAAGTTAGTTATGAAAATATATCGTTTACAGAAGACTCAGCAATTGCCCATTAGTGTGGATCAGGCCTGGCAGTTCCTAAGTGATCCAAAAAACTTAAAAACTATAACACCCAATTATATGGGGTTTAAAATCTTAGAAGGTGATGAAAAAATGATGTATCCGGGACAGATTATCAAATATATTGTCACCCCAATAATGGGAATCCCCACCCAATGGGTAACCGAAATCACCCATGTCAAAGAAGGAGAATATTTTGTTGATGAACAAAGGTTTGGTCCTTACGATTTGTGGCACCACAAACATTTTATTCGTCCCATTAAAAAGGGGGTTGAAATGGAAGACATTATTGATTATAAAATACCTTTTGGGCTATTGGGTCAAATGGTTCATCCCATAGTAGTTAAACCTAAACTAAAAGCAATATTTGAATATCGACATAACAAATTGACAGAATTGTTCGGAAAATACTAAATACAAAATGAGAAAAAATATTTTAATTGTTGGAGGAAGCTCAGGAATAGGCTTTTCATTAGTAAAACAACTTGAATCCAAACACAATATTATTGTGGCCAATCGAACCAAAGAAAGGTTGGATGGGCTAGCCCATAACTACATTCCCTTCGATGTAGAGACTGATGAACTGGAGGTTTCGAGCTTACCTGAAACCCTTCATGGACTGGTTTATTGTCCTGGAACCATTAATCTTAGACCCTTTAAAGGAATCAAACCTGAAGTATTTTCTAAAGACTTTTCCATCAATGTATTGGGAGCAATCAAGACACTCCAATCTGTCTTGGGGCGACTGCAAAGCAGCGAAGTTCCTGCCAGTGTAGTGTTTTTTAGCACTGTAGCCGTACAGACGGGCATGCCATATCACACATCTGTTGCAGCGGCCAAAGGCGCCATAGAGGGACTGTCACGTTCCCTGGCTGCAGAATTTGCCCCTAAAATAAGATTTAATGTTATCGCTCCCTCCCTAATTGACACTCCGCTGGCTGAAAAATTTCTCAACAACGACACAAAAAAAAATAATGCTGCAGTAAGACACCCCCTACAAAGAGTAGGCCGCCCTGATGAAATTGCTCAAATGACAGCATTTTTATTGAGCGACAACAGCAGTTGGATGACTGCTCAAACCTTAACTATAGATGGTGGTATAGGGACAATTAAAAGTTGATTTTAATGGAAAAATTTACCATTTTTTGGTTTAGAAGAGATCTAAGAATTGACGATAATAAAGGGTTTTTTGAAGCCCTGAATGGAAAAAATAAGGTGATTCCCATATTTATCTATGATACAAATATAATAGATAAATTACCTTCGGACGATCACCGATTGACATTTATTCAAAACGCCTTGGGTGGCATCAATAATGCTATGAAGAGGAACAGATGCGCGCTGGGAACTTATCGGGGCACTCCCAAGGCTGTTTTTGAAAAAATCATTCAGGAATTTCCCATCGAAAAAGTTATTGCTAATCACGACTACGAACCTTATGCAACGGAAAGAGATGAAAGGGTTAAGGAGCTTCTAAAAACAAAAGGTATCGACTTTGAAACATATAAAGATCAGGTGATTTTTGAAAGAAACGAAGTGGTCAAAGACGATGGAAACCCATATATGGTATACACCCCCTTTTCAAGAAAGTGGTTAGCCAAGTTAAATCAGGAGGGAATTGAAAGCTATCCCTCTGAAAATCATTTGGAGAATCTTTACAACAAACAACCTCTGCCTCAAGTATGCCTTGAAGAAATGGGATTTGAGGTTTCAAAAATATTTCCAAAAGACTTTAAGTTTAATGATGACCTGGTTGATCAATACGAGGCTACGCGTAATTTTCCTGCTCAGGATGCTACCTCTCGTATTGGCGTTCAGCTTCGTTTTGGTACCCAAAGTGTGAGAAAATTTGTTTCTAAAAGCGCTGACAGAGAGAATCCAACATTTCTGAAAGAACTCATTTGGAGAGAGTTCTTTATGCAAATATTATGGCATTTCCCTCA
Organism: uncultured Flavobacteriaceae bacterium; assembly: GCA_913020475.1. Classification (GTDB taxonomy): domain Bacteria; phylum Bacteroidota; class Bacteroidia; order Flavobacteriales; family Flavobacteriaceae; genus UBA8316. The sequence goes on along the minus strand of CAJVZM010000001.1, from coordinate 37,892 downwards.
TACCGTAAATCAGTGCTTTAAAAAGCAGTACAACAGAATCGAATACAGAAACAACGAAGAAGAATTCGAAAAGTGGTGTCAAGGCAAGACAGGTTATCCACTTGTAGATGCAGGTATGCGTGAATTGAACCGTACTGGATTTATGCACAATCGAATTCGTATGCTAACAGCCAGTTTTTTGTGCAAACATCTACTGATCGATTGGCGATGGGGAGAGGCTTACTTTGCCGAAAAACTTTTTGATTATGAAATGTCTAGCAATATTGGCAATTGGCAATGGAGTTCAGGTTGCGGAGTCGATGCGGCTCCCTATTTTAGAATTTTCAATCCCCATGAGCAAATCAAGAAATTTGATAAGAACTTAGAATACATCAAGACCTGGGTTGAGGATTTGGATCAGCCGAGCTATCCAGAACCAATAGTAGCTCACAAATTCGCAAGAGAACGCTGTTTGATGGAGTACAAATTAGCCTTGAATACTTAATGAGAGGGGTCAAAAAAGAGCACCTGCCCACAAAAACTTGCCCAAAATGCCAGCGCCCTTTTCATTGGAGAAAGAAATGGGAAAGAGATTGGGAAAACGTAAAATATTGCAGTAAAAAATGTCAGAAAGCATAGCATCGGTTCTGGTTTGGTTTAGGAATGATTTAAGGGTAGAAGATCATCAGGGATTACAACAAGCCTTGGCTTCTCAAAAAAGAGTAATTGCTTACTATTCTTTTTCTCCTAAACTATTTCAACCCACTGCATGGGGTTTTAAGAAAACTGAAAAATACAGAGCTCAGTTTCTAATAGAGAGTGTTGCAGCGCTTAAAACTGCACTGCAAGAGCTGAACATTTCTCTGATCATAGACCTAGACGCAGCAGAGGACTCGTTGGTCGATTACCTACAACAATATGATGTTCAAACGGTTTATTTGCAAGAGGAATGGACAGACGAAGAAAAAAAAGAAGAAATTGCCGTTGCATCAAAAGCCAGTTCCTCCATCCAATGGATTCGACATTACGAACAATTTTTGTTTCACCCTGATGAGCTCACTTTTTCAATCCAACAAACGCCCGAAGTATTCGGTAATTTCAGGAGGAAATGTGAAAAAGAAGTCACCGTAAGACCCCTTATTTCCTCAAACCAACCCCTAGCAAAAACCAACAGAATCGCACTTGATCATCCCCTCCCTCATCTTTCCGATTTGGGTTTGGAAGGTTTTGAAACAGATGCTCGATCAGCTTTCCCTTTTCGGGGGGGAACTCAAAATGCCATACAACGATTGGAGCATTATTTTTGGAACAGCAAAAAACTATGCTATTACAAAAACACCCGCAACGGGCTCTTGGGAACGGACTACAGTTCAAAGTTCTCCCCTTGGCTGGCCAATGGTTCTCTTTCTCCAAAAATAATTTACTGGGAAATCAAACGCTACGAAAGTGAAATCCAAAAAAACCAATCCACTTATTGGCTCATTTTTGAATTGATCTGGAGGGATTATTTTAAATACATTTCTTTGAAACACGGAAACAAAATCTTTCAACTCGGAGGGATTTTGGAAAGAGACTACCGCTGGGAGACTGACACAAAAAGATTCGAGCAATGGGCCGAAGGACAGACCCCCGAGTCTTTTGTCAATGCCAATATGGTCGAGATGAAAAAAACGGGATGGATGAGTAATCGCGGACGACAAAATGTGGCCAGTTACTTTGCCAAAGATATGAAGATGGACTGGCGCATGGGAGCAGCCTACTTTGAATCGCTATTGCTGGACTATGATGTTCATAGCAATTATGGCAACTGGATGTATGTTTCGGGAGTGGGCAACGATCCCCGAGACAGAAAATTTGATGTACGATGGCAAGCCGAACGCTATGATGCCAAGAGGAAATTTCAGAACCTCTGGCTTCAAAAAACCTTATTTTGATGAAACTGAGACTACTTTTGGGCGATCAATTGAACTTGAAACACTCTTGGTTTGACAAGCAAGAGGACAACACCTTTTATGTACTCTATGAATTACATCAGGAGACGCATTATGTGATTCATCACATTCAAAAAATAGTTGCTTTTTTTTCTGCCATGCGGGCTTTTGCCTCAGACCTCCAAAAACAAGGTCACCAAGTACTCTATTTTGACATCAACAGTCCAGCTTCCAAAAAGTCTTTAGAGGACAATATCAAAGACCTTATTGCCGAAAAAGGATTTACAAAATTCGAATATCAACTCCCCGATGAATACCGTTTGGACCAACAACTCAAGTCCATAAGTAACCACATCGACATCCCTTCAGAAAGTTTTGATACTGAGCACTTTTTGACCACAAGAGAGGATCTAAAATCTTTTTTTGAAGGCAAAAAACAATTGATCATGGAGTTCTTCTACCGCGAAATGCGGAAGAAATTTGATTTATTGATGGAACAAGGAAAACCTTTGGGGGGACAGTGGAATTTTGACAAAAACAACCGCAAGAAATGGAAAGGCAATCCCGCCATTCCACCCCCCTTCAAGACCAAGAATCAGGGAAATCAAGAAGTCTATAAGTCCATCACCCAAGCTGGGATCAAATCCATAGGAACTTATGATGCTGAAAACTATCTTTTCCCCGCCAATAGGACTGAAGCCTTGGAGCAATTGGATTATTTCTGTAAACACCTATTGGTTCATTTTGGGGATTATCAAGATGCCATGCATACGGCACAACGCAACCTCTTCCACTCCAAAATTTCTTTTGCCCTAAATACCAAAATACTCCATCCTATGGAGGTAATGAAAGTGGTGATTGATCACTACCACAAAAATCCTGAAGCCATAGCGCTTTCACAAGTAGAAGGGTTTGTAAGGCAAATATTGGGTTGGCGCGAATACATGCGGGGGATCTATTGGCGAGAAATGCCCGACTACAAAAGCCGAAACCAACTCGAAAATTTCAATCAACTTCCCGACTTCTTTTGGACGGGAAAAACAAAAATGAATTGCCTTAAAGAAAGCATTACGGATTCTTTAAAAACTGCCTATGCCCACCACATTCAGCGATTGATGATCACCGGCAATTTTGCTTTGTTGATTCAGTGCCATCCCGATGAGGTAGATGATTGGTATTTGGGCATCTATGCCGATGCAATAGAATGGGTACAGTTACCCAACACCCGTGGCATGAGCCAATGGGCCGATGGTGGTATTGTGGCCACCAAACCCTATGTCTCTTCGGGCGCCTACATATACAAAATGAGCAACTACTGTGAGGAATGTCGATATGACCGATCCAAAAGAACAGGCGAAAACGCTTGCCCTTTCAACAGTCTCTACTGGAATTTTTTGGACGATAAAAAAGAACATTTCCAAAAAAACAATCGCATGGCCATGATGTTGCGTTTATTGGAAAAAATCCCCGCCTTAGAAAAGGAAGAAATCAAAAACAGGGCATTGTCCATAATAGAGAATCCCGATGATTTCTGATCTGGAACCCATACATATTGTTTGGCTAAAAAGAGATCTCCGACTCGAGGATCACCCTCCCCTCACCCATGCCCTAAAATCGGGGCGAAGGACACTGCTGCTATTTGTATTGGAAGACCTGTTGTTGGAAGACCCTCATTGCAGCCCACGTCATTTTGACTTCATCAAACAATCAATTTGCGCACTCAATGAAGCATTAAAAGCCTTTAACACTAAGGTCCTAACCGCCCAAGGAAAGGTCATCAGCGTATTGGAATCTATTTCAAGGGAATACCGCATCGAAAAAATATGGGCCCACCAAGAAACGGGAGTAATGGTAACCTACCAAAGAGATTTAGCTGTGATGCGATGGTGCCAAAAAGAAAAAATCTCTTTTGAAGAAAAACACCAACAAGGGGTGTTTAGAGGAATGAAAAACCGTGTGAAATGGTTGCAAAAATGGGATGTTTTGATGAACCAACCCATTGAAAAAACTCCCTTGAAAAAGGAGTCTTTGATTTCAAAAAGAGAAATTGATCGATTGTCATTGGGCATAGATGAATCAGCACTCCAAACCGAAAAACACTCCTTGCGACAAGCAGGAGGCACCCACAATGCAGTACGTTATCTCTACTCATTCTTTAAAGAGCGTTACCGCAATTACCAAAAACATATTTCCAAACCCGATTTGTCGCGCAGGGCCTGCAGTCGCTTGTCCCCATACCTGGCTTTTGGGAACCTTTCGATGCGACAAGTTTTGCAAAAAACCGAATACGAAACCTCAATCGGCAACAAAAGTTTTGCCCTCAAAGCCTTTGGTTCTCGTCTCAGATGGCAATCTCACTTTATCCAAAAATTTGAAATGGAGTGCTCCATGGAGTTTGAATGCATCAACAAGGGCTATCAAAAATTGGACAAACCCATTAACAAAGCTTACATCAATGCCTGGGAAAAAGGAAATACGGGTGTACCGTTGGTCGATGCGGCCATGCGCTGTTTGGTCCAAACGGGCTATTTGAATTTCAGAATGCGTGCGTTGGTGGTTTCTTTTTTTTGCCACCATTTGTGGCAACCCTGGCAGGCCTGTGCTCATTTTTTGGCCAGACAATTTTTGGATTTCGAAGCGGGTATCCATTACCCTCAACTGCAAATGCAAGCGGGGGTAACAGGCATTAATATGCTGAGAATCTACAACCCTGTCAAAAACGGACAAGAACACGACCCCAAAGGATTGTTTGTAAAACAATGGATTCCTGAGCTGAAAAACCTACCCGAGGAAATGATTCATACCCCTTGGGAACTCACTTCCATAGAAGCTGGGGTATATGATTTTGAGCTTGGAAAAACCTATCCCCAACCTATTGTGGATCTTCAAAAAGCGAGAAAACACGCCACCAGTGCTCTTTGGCCTTTGTCCAAAAGCACTCCCGTTAGAAAAGAAGGAAAAAGAATTTTGGCCAAACACACCCTTGCTGACCGAAACAGTTTGATGAGATAGAAGATGGCTATAAAGTATAAAAATCGATGAAAAAACAGCTCGACTTAAAACCGGAACAAATAGACCGGGTCATTGAAATGGCTTGGGAAGACCGTACGCCCTTTGATGCCATTAAGCTACAGTTTGGACTCAAGGAAGAGGAAGTCATTCGAATGATGCGACGGGAGATGAAATCCAGCAGCTTTAAAATGTGGAGAGAGAGGGTTCAAGGTCGAAAAACCAAACACCTCAAACAGCGAGGAACTCAGGTGGATCGTTTCAAATGCAGTCGTCAAAGGGGAATCAGTAACAACAAAGTCTCCAAACGAAAGTAGTCAAATAATAATCAATACCTGACCTCTACATTCATGCCCACACTGGCAGTGCCCACTTTGGACCAAGTTCCTTGACTAACTTCACGAGCGATCAAAGGAGACCCAAAAAAGCCCCCGGAAAAAAAGAGATTTCCTGGCCCCAAATCCTCTATCCATTCGATCGCAACAAAAAAGTCTTGATCGATCACTATTTCATAAGGGCTCAAGTCTTTGGTAATAATGCCAGATTCAATATCGGTTTCGATGAGGATGTTTTGATCCAAAAGTGTTTTAGCAGGCATTCCGTTTTCAACGGTATAAAAATTGAGTCGAAACCGCAATGGAAAAAAGTCGTTTTGGACGATAGAAATATTGAATTTTTTGAGGATCATGGGGCGTTTTCTTTGACGCACCACAAATCCCATTTCGTTTCCTAGTCGGTTGGTGGTAAAAGCCGCATAGATCATCTTGGAGGTGGTTTTATTACCCAAAATTTTGTTTTCAAATTTTGTGCGCTGGGTACTAACCACCACTTCATCCAAGGCAGTAGTTTCTTCGGCCATTGGAATAAAGAAAAGGTCTTGTTTGATATAATCTTTTAGGGAGTACTCTATGGTTTGGAACCCGATCATGGAAAAACGCAACAGTGCATTTGTATCTACCCCATCGGACACCTCAAATTCAAAAAATCCCTCTTCGTCAGTAACAGTTCCTAGGTTGAGATCGACCAACCCAACATTGACATAGGGCAGTGGCTGTTGGCTATCGGCATCAATTATTTGACCGGCAATAGAAGTCTGTGCAAAACCAAAAAGCGGCAGTATACAAAAATAGAGCAGTAAGAAAAAAGACTTGGGCATGGGGAGAGTAAAAGCTATTTAGGAGTCAAAACGTTCGATTTTAGCCCCTATTTTTTGAAGTCGTTGTACAATGTTTTCATAACCGCGATCGATTTGCTCGATATTGAAGATGGTACTGGTTCCTTTTGCGGAAAGTGCGGCAATCAAAAGGGAAATTCCAGCCCTAATATCGGGGGAGGTCATCACCGTAGCCTTGAGTTGCGATTTAAAGTCATGTCCTATTACCGTTGCACGGTGGGGATCGCACAAAATAATTTTGGCCCCCATATCAATGAGTTTATCGACAAAAAACAGTCGGCTTTCAAACATTTTTTGGTGGATCAATACACTTCCTCGGGCTTGGGTGGCTACAACCAAAACAATACTGAGCAGGTCGGGGGTAAAACCGGGCCAAGGGGCATCAGATACGGTCAATATAGAACCATCGATATAACTCTGAATCTCATAGCCGTTTTCATGAGCAGGAATAAAAATATCATCTCCTTTTCTTTCAAGCTGAATTCCGAGTTTTGAGAATACATTGGGAATTTGACCCAAATCATCCCAACTGACATTTTGAATGGTGATTTCACTTTTGGTCATCGCTGCCAACCCAATCCAACTTCCTATTTCAACCATATCGGGCAGTATGTGGTGTTCTGTTCCTGACAAAGAGCTTACTCCTTCAATGGTGAGGAGGTTGGAGCCTACACCAGCAATTTTAGCCCCCATGCTGTTCAACATTTTACACAATTGTTGCAGATAGGGCTCACAGGCAGCATTGTAGATGGTGGTGGTTCCATTGGCCAAAACCGCAGCCATTACAATATTGGCTGTTCCTGTTACAGAAGCCTCTTCCAACAAGAGATCTTGTCCCTGAAGCTGGTCGGCACTTACCGTATAAAAATAGTCTTCTTTGTTATAATGAAAATGAGCCCCCAACAATTTGAGTCCCTCAAAATGGGTATCCAATCTTCTTCTGCCAATCTTGTCTCCACCCGGACGAGGGATTGACCCCTTGCCGTATTTCGACAACATAGGGCCCACCAGCATTACCGATCCTCTTAACTGCTTAGCGTGGGTTTTATAATCTTGGGTATCCAGAAAATTGAGATCAATAGCATCGGCAGTAAAAGCATATTTTCCTTTTTGTAGGAAGGTTACTTTGACCCCCATTTTTTTGAGGAGTGCTATAAGTTTATTGACATCAACAATATCTGGGATATTAGAAATGGTAACCGTTTCCTCTGTGAGCAAAACTGCACACAAAATTTGCAAAGCTTCGTTTTTTGCCCCTTGAGGGGTAATGTTGCCTTTTAGACGATGATCTCCTTCAATCTGAAAACTTCCCATTAAAGCTGCAAATTAATATCTTTTACGACTGTTATTTCTTTTGTTCCTCTGTTTTTGATTGCTTTTGGAACCATTGCCATTTTTTGAACGAATTTTAAGAAATTCGGAGGAATCGGTCAATGGTAAATCTTCTTCTCTCACCTTTAGTTTTTTGTCAGACAATTCCATTAAGTGGTTGAGAATGACCTCGTCTTGAACCGTATCTTTATTCCAGTTGAGGAAACATTTTTTCATATGATTGGCAATGTTGTAAACCAGTGCATGCTTGAGGTCTCCCTCTTCCCAGTTCATTGCTACATTAATCATACTTTTTATGTTATTGCCATAAAATCGATATTTGGGATTACGTTGAGGATATGCCAAGCGATCGGGCTTCTGTGCCAGAACCTCTTTTTGGGGTTTCTCATATGGACTGTCAACATCCAACTCAAAATTGGACATGATAAAAAGCTGATCCCATAATTTATGCTGGAAATCAGGAACATCTCGTAAATGGGGGTTCATATTACCCATAATTCCAATAACTGCCCTAGCCATTTTATTGCGCTCCTCTCGGTCTTGAGTCTCTAAGATTTGATTAATCATCAACTGAACATGTCTGCCATACTCGGGAATTATCAACTGGGTTCTTTTGGTATTGTATTGTAATGTTTCCATTATGGGAAAAAATTTATCTTAAGTGAGGTTGGAAAGCTGCAATTTACTAAAATTCAAATTATCCGCTCTTTAATTACATAATTAATTACAAAATGATAACCCCCTCTAACTCAGAAGCTTTTTTGTAAATAGCGATCACTTGCTGTGGGGATTTCATCTCAATGGTTATGGTGAGACTTTGAAACTTGTTTTTGGAGGAATTGACCAATGAAACACCCTTGCTGGGATTATTGAATAAATCCTTAAGTTTATTAATCTGATGGCTGTTCGACTTAACAATAAATTTGAACATATACAGATCGGGCCAGTTTTGAGATTCCTCCAATTGTTTTTGGAATCTTTCGTAAAAATCTTCAGGTTTTTCCTTTGAATTCATTAAGGAATATTATTTTGTGCAAATATACTCGATATCTCTGTCAATTAAGAAGCACTGATGCCTCTGTTTGAAAATAAAAAAATAGTAATTAGCGGGGGACCAGGAAGTGGGAAAACCACTTTGGTCAATTTATTGCGTCGCAATGGCTACGTATGCGTTGACGAATTTTCGAGAACCCTTATTGAAAATGCTCAAAAAAAAGGGGAACATAATATTTTTAAATCTCAACCGCTATATTTTAGTGAGGAAGTTTGGAAAGCAAGAAGAGAAAAATATGAAAAATTCAAACCAAAGATCAACAAAACAAAAAGTTCATATACATTCTTCGATAGGGGTCTGCACGATGTGGTGGCATACTTGGACTACATTGGAGTAACCTATAACCCACGTCAGTTTGACCCATCATCTTTTCACTATGACATGGCCATGCTTCTCCCCCCTTGGGAGGCCATTTATATCCAAGACAATGAACGAAAGGAAGATTTTGAGGAAGCTGAAAAACTGTATTTTTACATTAAAAAAACCTATCAAAAATATAAGATTCCCATTGTTGAAATTCCTTTTGAAAGACCAGAGGTCAGGATTTCAACCCTACTCAAGTACTTGAATCGTTGAAAAAATGCTTGATTACTTAAAGCAATACTGGAAAAGCGATGCCTTTAGGCCTTTACAAGAGGAAGTGATCCAACATTATCTTAAGGGAAAAGACACCCTGGTATTAATGCCCACTGGAAGTGGAAAATCCCTTTGTTATCAACTCCCTGCCTTGTTAAACGAGGGGCAAACTTTGGTGATTTCACCACTGATTTCGCTGATGCAAGATCAGGTGAGTCAACTCAACCAACGAGGAATAAAATCGATGTTTTTTGAGAGTCAAGGGGGTAAAAAGGATCTTTACCGTCAATTGGAAAATGCTCGTAACGGTGATTTTAAATTGATTTACTGTTCTCCCGAAAGATTGATTAGCGAGGAATTTCTTCGTCAAATCGAAAAATTACCCATCAAAGGGATCGCCATAGACGAGGCGCATTGTATTTCGGAGTGGGGACACGACTTTAGGCCTGCCTTTAGACTCATAAAGAATTTAAGACTCTTGTTTACCGATATCCCCTTTATGGCGCTTACTGCAACTGCAACTCCAAAAGTGTTAAAAGATATCAACTCAGCCTTGGGTTTAATCCACCCCAAAATCTTCAGCACAACATTTGAACGAAAAAACATTCGGTATGAAATTCGCCGAGTAGACGATAAAATGGAGACACTGAAAAAGCTACTGACCACATCTCCTTATGAATCAGTCATCATCTATTGTCGATCGCGCTCCAAAACGGAACACACTGCCCAACAACTCCAAAGATGGGGCCTAAAAGCAGGATTTTATCACGGTGGTTTGGAGGCGAGACAAAAAAAACAAATGCTGGAGGATTGGAAAAACGAAGTCCGTCACATTATGGTAGCCACCAATGCTTTCGGGATGGGTATTGACAAAAGCAACGTTAGGAAAGTAATTCATTTGATCATGCCAGAAAGTATGGAATCATACTATCAAGAAACAGGTAGAGCTGGAAGAGATGGACTTCATTCAGTAGCTGTTCTTTTGATTCACCCTGGAGATAAAGAACGGTTAAAAAATCAGTTTTTGAGACATCTTCCCGACTCTAAATACCTCAAACGCTTTTTTAAAAAACTATGTGACTACCTACAGATTGGCTATGGGGACGGTAAGGGAGAGGAATTCAAACTCAGCCTGAAGGACTTTTGCGGTACTTATGATTTTCACCCAAAAAAAGCTCAGCACTGTTTTAGGATACTAGAAAGAGAAGGGGTTTTAGAAATGCAGTCCATGCATGAAACCCAAACCTATTTAAAGATCAAGTGTACTCCCTCAGCAGCTCTAAGCAGAACAGAACAGGGTGACGATGCCGCTAGAATACTTCAGTTTTTGATGCGCAATTATGAAGAAATTTTTAGAAAAGAAAGGAAAATTAATCTGGGACAAGTCGTAGATTTAATTGGTTTAGGTTTTGATGAAATTCAAAAAAAAATTGGGTTAATGGACAAAGAGAATGTTTTGGAGTATAAACAGTACAATACAGACATCAAACTCTCCTGGAAAGTTCCACGAGAAGACCAATTCACGCTAAATCCCTTTCTCAAAAGGATCGAAGCTCACAATCAGCTAAAAATTGACAAAGTTACTTTTATGCTCGACTATGCCTTTGAAAAATCCAAATGCAAACGCAACAAAATATTAAGGTACTTCGGAGAGGAGAGATTGGACAACTGTCGGCAATGTTCTGCGATAGCTTGTGAAAAAAAGAAGTCAAACACAGGAAGGAGATAGGAAATTAAAAAAAATTGCAGAGGAAGCACAAAGCGTATATTAAATAGGTTTAAAATAGTAACATCAAATGATTCCATTGTGATAGCTTTGCACAAAATGATGAAATAGGACATGTTCGGATTTAATATTTAAATCAGTTTTACCTAAAATGTGTAAAAAAATTATTTTTTTTGGTACTCCTCCATTTGCAGTGAAATGTTTGAAAAAAATTATTGAAGAGGAATTCAATATTGTAACTGTGGTAACTGCTCCGGATCGCCCCGCAGGTCGCGGGAGACAAATAAAAGCCTCAGCGGTAAAACAATTTGCTATGTCCCAAAACCTACCAGTTTTGCAGCCTATCAATCTTAAAGACCACGAATTTATAAATCAACTAATAGCTTTAGAGCCAGACTTGATGGTGGTGGTTGCCTTTCGGATGTTACCTAAAAATGTATGGTCAATTCCTTACTTAGGGACATTTAACCTTCATGCGTCGCTCCTACCTGACTATAGGGGTGCTGCACCCATCAATTGGGTAATTATCAATCAAGAAAAATACACTGGGGTTACTACCTTTTTCATCAATGAAGAGATTGATACCGGAGCCATCCTGCTACAGGAAAAAGTCAAGATCGAGCAAAAAGATACTGCCGGCAGCCTGAACGAAAAATTGGCTGAATATGGAAGCGTACTGATATGCAAAACCATCAAAGGTATCTTTGAAAAATCCGTAAGTCCAAAAAAACAAGAAACCAATGGATCAGAAAAATCTGCTCCTAAACTTAATAAAGAAAATGTTTTTATCGATTGGGATCAGCCTCTTGAAATCATAGAGGCAAAAATCAGGGGCTTGTCTCCCTTCCCAGGCGCAAGATTTAATTGGATCGAAGATGACAAAATAGCGGTTATCAAAATCTTTGAGGCAGAAATCATCAATGTAAATCATCATTTTGAACCGAAACAAGTCATTATAATAGACAAAACAATACGCATCACCCATCCCAATGGTTTTCTTGAATGCAAGGTTTTACAGTTCCCTAACAAAAAACAAATGAGTGTAGTTGATCTACTGAATGGATGTACTTTTTTAAATAAAGTTGAAGTTTCTTGAGGTTAAAGGTCCGCTATTATCAACAAATATTGGTTTTTATTAACAATAATGGGGATTTCAACGGTTTTTTCATTGGTCTTTTGGTAAAGCGTATAAATTTGTAAATATAAATTTAACCTTAAAGATTATGAACAAATCAGAATTAATTGATGCTATGGCGGCAGATGCTGGCATCTCCAAAGCGGCTGCAAAAGCAGCGCTAGAATCATTAATTGGTAGTGTTGGTAAAACACTGAAAGGAGGAGGACGCGTTTCCCTAGTCGGATTTGGGTCTTGGTCTGTTTCCAAAAGAGCTGCGAGAGAAGGTAGAAATCCTCAGACCGGAGCCACTATCCAAATTGCTGCTAAAAATGTTGTCAAGTTCAAAGCTGGTGCTGAATTATCTGGCTCTGTCAACTAAGTATTAAAACCGAAAACAATTAAAGCTTCCCCATGGGAAGCTTTTTTTTTGCTATAAATCATTAATTGACTATATTAATAATTGAAAATCTAAATTAACAATTAATGGAATCAGGAAAACTTCTTATTGCAGAACCCTCAATATTTGGAGATCAAAATTTTCATCGATCTATAGTAATGATGGTTGAAAAAAAAGCTGACGGTTTTCTAGGTTTTATAGTCAACAAGCCCCTAAGCTATGAACTCAGAGATATTCTACCCGAAATTCAAATAAGTTTTCCGCTTTTCAATGGAGGGCCAGTGGAACAAGATAACTTGTTTTTTATCCACAATGCTGGACATTTAATTCCAGGTAGCAATAAAATAGACGAAAAATTATTTTGGGGGGGGGATTTTGAAAAAGTCTTGGCGTTGGTCAATGATAACTTGCTCGGACCTGAGGATATTCGGTTCTTTTTGGGCTATTCAGGATGGTCCAGTGATCAGTTACAACAAGAAATCAGAGCCCACTCATGGGTAGTGGTAAAAAATTCTTTTGCGGCAAACATTTTATCCTATCAAACAGAAGGTTTGTGGAAAGATCAAATGAAAGCTCTTGGAGGCAAGTATGCAATTTGGTCTAATACCCCCGAAAACCCTTATCACAACTGATTTTTCAAGTAATTTAGGAATTGAAAAAGTAAAGACACTGACCTTTCTTTTTCATATTTTTTCTTCCTGAATTGTCCAATATGAGTGAATCCATAGGCTGAAGAAATCAGTAACACCTCTTGAGCTTGTTGGATTGAAAATACCGCTATCTCGGTTTCAACCACTTGGACTTCACACTCCTTTATTAAAAATTGAATAAAAGCATTGCGTATAACTGTATTGGCAGTGCCCTCAGAAAGGGCTGGAGTTTGAATCCCATCATGTTGAATTAGAAAAACAGCTCCATGAGTGCTCTCAACCAACCTTTTATGATTGTTAAGAAGCAAAGCTACTTCAAAACCATTTTCATAGGCGAATACTTGTCCCAATTCTCGCAAAGAAGTATTCGTCTGAAAAAGATTAGAATAATCATTAGCAAAAATATAGTGATCCTTGTATAGAGTCAAGTCAAGCGTCTTGTTTTCCAAAGGGAATAGACCAGCTTGCATTAAAAAACAAATCGAACCCTCCACGGCCTCCTTTATCGGTCGTTTTTTTCTGTAAAATTTAAGGCTCAATTGCTGAACATCTGTAGGGTTTTTGTTAAAGTCATTAAGCAGATCGGTTTGTTCTTGAAAAAAATCCAACGTATAATGCATGGGAATTTCAACTCTAAATCTTCTAAGAGCCGCCATAACAGAAAAATAATGTGCCTCCAAAAGGCTTATTTCACCATCGAATGCAATCAAATGATGAGTATGTATGGGGAGAGAATTGAGACAACTGAGTGATTCCTCAGGAACAGACTTATAACTAGAAAAACATTTCCCATCAAAATTAATCATCAGAAAAGAATTAGGCAGAACCTAGAACCTGTTTCAGGTCAGAAATCAAACTATTCCAAAGGAGTTTTGATTCGTCTAATTCATTTTCATCAGCAAAATCCGATACGACCAAGGAGACGTCCTTGGTGATTTCATCTACTTCAATCTTAAATTCAAAATAAAAATCAGCATCGTCTTCTTCCCCATTGTCCCATTGAAATCGAATTCTTTCATTGGATTTATTTTGAATCAATTTTGCCTTTTCTTCTGTATCATCCCAAATAAAAAGGAAGGTTTCTCCCCTAGAATTAACGTTATCGGCAAACCATTCTGACAAACCGGAGGGAGTGGAAAGGTATTGATATAATAACTGAGGAGATGCTTGGAAATCATACTCTACAGAAAAGAAAGTTTTTTTACTCATCGAAGTAATATTTATCGTTAATATATACAAAAAAGTTTATGTGCCATCCAAACTGCTAATTTTTTTTTGAAAGTTCAAAGGCTCACTAAAAATTATAATTTTATATTTGCGCATCGAAGATGGCGAGGTAGCTCAGCCGGTTAGAGCGTCGGATTCATAACCCGGAGGTCGGGAGTTCAAGTCTCCCTCTCGCTACTATATTAAACAATTTTATTTATTTTGAAAATACTTCATCATTTAAATCTAGCTTAATAAAAATAATTAAATATCATCGAAATGAAACATTACATCGTTTCCCTATTATTTCTAATCTTAACAAAAGTTGTCAACGCACAGAAAGAATCGCTCTTCAACGGAAAAGACTTAAGTGGGTGGAACATCCACGGATCAGAACTTTGGTATGTCGAGGATGGTTTACTGGTTTGCGAGAGTGGTCCAGAAGAAAAATACGGATACTTATCTACTAAAAAGTTTTACGACGATTTTATCTTGACACTAGAGTTTAAACAAGAAGCCAACGGAAATAGTGGTGTATTTTTCCGTTCAACATTAGATGGCACAAAAATCAGTGGTTGGCAGGTAGAGGTTGCCCCACCAGGACACAACAGTGGCGGGGTGTACGAATCCTATGGAAGGGGTTGGTTGATTAAGCCGGATTCAAAAAAAGACAAAGTACTGAAAATGGGCGAGTGGAATCAAATGAAAATCAAAGTGGTAGGAAACAAAGTTACCACTTGGCTAAACGGCACCAAAATGATACAATTACAAGATGATAGAATTGGAAGAGCAAAGGGTTCAATTGCACTTCAAATTCATGACGGAGGGGGAATAAAAGTTAACTGGAGAAACCTTCAAGTTAAATCCCTTTAAAATATTATTTTTTTATACTTAATCTTTTATTTCCAATCAATTTCGGTCTCCGAATAATACTTGACATCTAGGGCTTGCAGAAGCTGACCATGAAATGAAAGCCTCTCTGCATAACCCTCCCATTTTCTTTGAGCGGCATTTGTCCAACCGATTTCGGCATGACCAATGATTCTTGGAAAAGCCATAACAGCGATATCATCAAAATCCTCAATGGTTTCTGTCCAAAGTGGAGCTTCCAAGCCAATAATTTGCTCTGGATCTAAATCTGGAACTAAGGTCTTGGGCTCCCATTCGTAGGCCTTCCTAATCGGTAAATATCCTGCCCATGAAAGCCCCAAAGGGGTAAGACTGTCGTACTTCATATCCAAATAATTATATGAAGCTGCAGAGATCAATATTTTCGATTTTTTGTGAATCAATTTGGAAAAATCTTCAGTTTTGGCCCAATATTGTAAGAGTGTTTCCTCAGAGATATTAGCATTGATAAGTTCATACCAGCCCATAGGTGTTTTCATGTACTTTTTTACAATGGCTAGCGTACGACCCATGAAGCGATTAAAATCCTTCTGAGGGGTAACATGGGATTCATCGCCTCCAATATGAAAATAAGGGCCGGGTGATATTTCACTGATTTCTCGGATTACATCCTCTACAAAAGCGTATGTTACCTCTTTTTCTACGCACAAGGTGGAAAAGCCTACCTCAATTCCCGTATATAGCTCGGTTGCTTTACCATCACAATTGAGTTCCGCATAAGAAGCCAGCGCAGCATTAGTATGACCAGGAAGGTCAATTTCAGGAACAATGGTGATAAATCTATCCGCAGCATATTTGATAATTTCTTTAAAATCCTCTTGAGTGTAAAACCCTCCTTCACCTCCTCCGACTTCAGTTTTTCCTCCAATTTCAGTGAGTTTTGGCCAAGATTTGATCTCGATTCGCCATCCTTGATCGTCGGAAAGGTGAAAATGTAAAAAGTTGATTTTGTAAATACTCAACAGGTCGATATACCTTTTAACATCTGCAACCGAAAAGAAGTGTCGAGCAACGTCCAACATGGCTCCTCTGTATCCATAGGCTGGTTGGTCAGTAACTTCACCTCCCGGAAGAGACAAAAACTCAGTTTTCCCGCGAAGTTTACTAAGAAATACAATCTGCTCTAAGGTTTTTAACCCTCTAAAAACTCCCTCAGTTGTTTTTCCCTTTACCGTAATTTTATCCGAAGCTATTTTTAGTTTATAAGCCTCCTGTTCTTGACTAAAGCTTTTGTCAATTTCAATTGTAATAGCACCACCACCATGAGTTAAATCAGCAACATGAATTAGTTTTTGTTGGGTGTGTTTTTCCCAAAAATTTATAAAATTTTCAGTTATCACTTTTAGTCGCTCGTCAGCGCCAATGGTTCTTACAGAACCAATCGCATCAAGAGGCATAACCTCATCTGAGGCCAAAACCGATAATGGAAGTGGAATCAATGGAGTTTTATCCAAAACATATACAGGGTCTGGAGTATTACATGCACTCATCGCAACAAGGATAATAGCAGGAACAAAAAATATTTTTTTTATAAATTGAGACATATATTTTGGTTAAAGTAACCGTTGAATTAGATTTTTGGTAGCTATAATACCCTCTTTTTCTCCCAAACGGCTCCCTTCATATTCAACACCAATATAACCGGAGTAATTGTTTTCTTTCAGGATTCCTATCATCCTACCGTAATCAATTTTAGTTTCATTTCCATAGTTGTCAAAATCATAGGATTTTGCACTTACAGACTTTGCATAGGGCATCAGCTCTGCCATACCTTTGTACATATCATACCAGTCTTTACATCCGTCATCCCCCCAAACATCTGAAATACAGAAGTTTCCAAAATCAGGAAGGGTGCCACAATTGTCAAGGTTAGTTTGTTTCATAACTTTGGCCAGTAAGGCAGCATTGGAAGATAATCCACCGTGATTTTCAACGATAACATTGATTCCCATGGTTTTCGAAAACTCACACAGACCGGTAAGCCCCTTAACTGATTGATAAACCCATTTTTGAGAATCTTTTTCACCTACCAGATTAACCCGAATGGAATGACAACCGATTTCGGCGGCTAATTCTACCCATTTTTTGTGTTGTTCAATGGCAGTATTGATCACCGCCGTAGAGGAGTCTGCAAGATTACCCTCTTCATCTACCATTATCAATACATTGGAAATGTCATTGTCTTTTGCCCGTGAATTCAGCGTTTTAGCAAGGCTACTTACGTTTTTACTTGATGTTGTTCCATTTTTGAGTTGGTCGAAATAAAATTGATTGACATATTCAATTCCTGCAAATCCCATTTTAGCTGCATATATAGCAAAATCTTGGGCATCTTTTCTACCAGAGAAAAAAGCCCTATTCATGGACCACTGAGCCAATGAAATTTTATTCTTTGCAATATTATTTTTTGAAAAAAGTGGAATGGGCAACGTCATACCAAGGGCAGTAATACCGGTTAAGGATAAAAACTGTTTACGTTTCATAATGATTTAAGTTTGGAGTTTTAAGTTAATGTTTTCGCATAATATCAACCCTTAATTTTAAAATTACTGTAGTTAATACATAAATTATTATTAAGGTTATGAATAATATACTAATCTAATACCAATCGATATCCTATGAATATATTAAAAAATTAAATATCACAATTAATTACATTTAAATTTATATATGAATACTTTGAATCATATTACTAGGCGGTAACTACAAATCAGAAGCTACATTGGCACTATTTAGTCGTTTTTTTCAAACGATTGCTATTTGCTCTTTAAGCCTAATTATTTAAATCAAATAGCTGGGCAATATAATTCTTCAGCTAAAATAGCTTTTTCGTAACAAGATTTTTTTTTTAAAAATGGTAACGCCTGAATAATTCCATCGCCTGATAATCAGAAAGGCCCAAATCTCTATATCGTTTAGCACTCAAACGGTTTCTTTCTTCAGCACGAAGCCAAAACTCACGGTCGTCACTTCCTTGGAACATAACACTGTCTTTTTGAGATTGGTGATAAAAAATTGCTTTGCGCTTTCGTAAAACTTGGTCGGGGCTCATTGGAACGGCCATTTCGATTTCGTGAACTTCGAATTCTTGCCATGCTCCTCTATAGAGCCATACCCAGCAATCATTCATAAAAGAAGCTGATTTGAGTTGAATGATGGAATCAAATAGTATTTCCAAACAAATGCGGTGAGTTCCGTGAGGATCAGCCAGATCACCAGCAGCATAGATTTGGTGTGGCTTAATCGTTTTGATTAATTGATTGGTAATGTCAATATCCTCTTGAGAGGGTGGATTTTTTTTGATTTTACCACTCTCATAAAAAGGAAGATTTAGAAAATGAACTTGATCGTCTGGAATTCCGATATAACGTGTGGCGGCCAGAGACTCCCTTTTTCTAATGGCTCCTTTTAACTTTCTCAAAGCCAAAGAATCTATGGTATTTTTTTCCTTTAGCAACAACTCCTTTTTGATTGCTTCATATTCTGCGGAGTCGTTACTGATATCAGAGATTACCTCAATATACTTTATTGCCTCATCATTTGAAACTGCAATATTTCCAGAAGTTTGGTAGGCCACGTGAACCTCATGCCCTTGGGAAACTAAGCGATCAAAAGTACCTCCCATAGAAATTACATCATCATCGGGATGAGGACTGAAAATAATGGCTCTTTTTTTCTCTGGAATACGACGTTCAGGTCGATTACTGTCGTCAGCATTGGCCTTTCCTCCAGGCCAACCTGTGATCGTGTTTTGTAAGCGATTAAACATTTTAATGTTCAGATCATAATAATTGCCCTCTAAGTTCAAAAGCTCAGACATGCAATTTTGATTGTAATCTTCCTCAGTAAGCTTTAGAATGGATTTATCTGTTTTTTCACACAACCAATATACCGCTTTGCATTGATTGGAAAGGTTGCTCCAATCATAGTTTCCAGTAATCCAAGGGGCTTTGAACCGAGTCAATCCCG
This sequence comes from uncultured Flavobacteriaceae bacterium, assembly GCA_913020475.1. Classification (GTDB taxonomy): domain Bacteria; phylum Bacteroidota; class Bacteroidia; order Flavobacteriales; family Flavobacteriaceae; genus UBA8316. The sequence continues at coordinate 18,863 of CAJVZM010000001.1, read as the reverse complement.
AAGTTGCCTGTTCATCCAAAACCAAAGTAGTATTATTGTGCTCCTGAAGATAGGTTGTTGGAATATTCGGAGTTATGATGCCCTCCACCGCTTTTTGAATGATTTCACTTTTGTTAGTTCCCCATGCCAAAAGGACAATTCGCTTGGCCGAGAGAATAGTTTTAATACCCATGGTAATGGCTTTTCTGGGGACATTTTCAATTCCATAAAACGCTTTAGCAGCATCAAAACGAGTAAGGTGATCTAGGGTGACCAAACGGGTTTGAGAATTGATATTTGAGCCCGGTTCATTAAAACCAACATGCCCAGTCCTTCCAATCCCCAACAATTGAAAATCGATTCCACCCAAATCAGCTATCTTTTTTTCATAGGCTTTACAGTAGTCTCTTACTTTTCCTGGTTCCAGTGTGCCAGTGGGAATATTGATGTTTTCTGCAGGAATATCGATATGATCAAAAAGATTTTCATGCATAAATAAGTGATAACTATTGATGTCATTGGATTCAATTCCAAAGTATTCATCAAGGTTAAAGGAAATAACATTTTTGAAACTCAACCCTTCCTCTTGATGAAGTCTAATCAATTGATTGTAAACACTAATGGGGGAAGAGCCTGTTGCCAGTCCCAAAACACAAGGCAACCCATCGGCTTGTTTTTCCTTGATAAGGGTTGCTATTTCTTGAGCTACTGCCTTGGAGCCTGACAAAGAGGAATCGAAAGTAACGTTGTGCAGTTTTTCAAAACGGTGTTCTTCGAAAGCACCTGGAGACTTATATGATATTTTTTCTTGTTCCACCTTATTAGCGAAATTTCATAAAGTAATTTATGCAAGTTGCAAAGATAGGCGTATTTTATTAAAATTTCATCAAAATTTAAATTTTGAAATGATAATTTAATAGCAGAAAATCACTAAAATTACAATTCTAAGCTAAAAGTTTTATTGTGATTATTGAAATCTGTTGTACTTCTAAAGCATCCCTTTACAACGCCATTAATGGAGGAGCGTCAAGACTGGAACTTTGTGAAAATTTATTGCAGGACGGACTTACTCCATCTGCAAAATTTCTTGAGTATGTATTGGATTACTCTAAAATTCCTGTTCATGTTTTAATACGTCCTCGTAGTGGAAATTTCCTTTATACACTGGAGGAAATTAAAACAACAACAAAACAAATTGAAATGGCAAAATCGCTTGGGGCTCAAGGTTTAGTATTGGGAGCTCTTAACGATGATAATACCATAGCACAAAATGTACTTAAAAACTGGGTTAAAGTAGCCCATCCCTTAGATTTGACCTTTCATCGAGCTTTTGACAGGGTTCCCAAACCCATAGAATCCTTGAAAAAAATAATGGATTTGGGATTTAATAGAGTGTTGACCTCGGGACAACAACCCACAGCTATAGCCGGATTGGATTTATTGGTTACACTTCAAAATATTGCCAAAGATCAGGTGGTGATAATGCCAGCAGCAGGAATAAACGATCAAAATTGCGAACAATTTTTTAAGGAAGGTTTTAAAGAAATTCACCTATCCGCAAAAGCATCTGAGCAAAGCAAGCAAGGTGAACCCATATCCAGTTTGAAAATTATTAAAAAGGTAGTAGCATCCGCCAAAAAATTCGGTTGATCTAATCGATAGTTATCCACCAAGTAATTGATCCAAAGCTTTTTCGACCAATTCAGTCATCACCTTGTAGCCGTCCTCATCGGGATGAACCCCATCATAGCCATAACTTTCAATCAAACCGTTTTTGCCATCGGTCATCACACTGAAAAAATCCAGATAATGAATGTCGGTTTCATTACAATATACCTGGATCAATTTGTTGAGTTGTGGTATTTTGATATCAGGACGCTTTCCCTTTCTCCAGGGATATTCTTTGGCAGGAATGACAGAACATAATATAACTTTGATGTTATGTTGACGTGCTAGCTCGGCCATTGAAAATAAGTTACCTGCTACGGTTTCCAAATCCCTTAGGGGGGTATTCCCCGCAATATCATTGGTTCCAGCTAATATAACCACTGCTTTGGGTTTATGTGCAATTACATCCTGTCTGAAACGTAATAACATCTGAGAAGTCGTCTGACCACCAATTCCTCTGTTAATATAAGTTTGGTTATCAAACATATTGGGCATATAATGCATCCAACCTTGGGTGATTGAATTTCCCATAAAAACCACTCGACCTTCATTTTTTGTTGGATCAACTGCATTATTTTGGTCATCAAAATAAGCCATTCCTGCCCAATCTAAATGCATCATAATTTTAGTCAGGTCAATCTTGTCTAAAGGATTTTTTTCTTGAGCAGAAATACTTTGACAATTAAAAACTGCCATTAAGAGCAATAGGGTTTTATTTAGAGATTTAATCATCATCTGGGTTTCTTATGTTTTCCACTAATCTTTGAATTTCACTATCGGGAGCAGGAGTAAATTTTGAAATGGTAATGGATACTACAAAATTGACTAACATGGCAAAAGATCCAAATCCCTCGGGGGAAATACCAAACCACCAGTCATTTTCGGATCCCCCACCAAACCATCCAAACTTAAACTTGGTCATGTAAAACAACATTAACAAAATTCCAACCACCATCCCCGCAACAGCACCTTCTTTGTTCATCTTTTTACTGAAAATTCCCATAACAATGGCGGGGAAGAAGGAAGCGGCCGCCAGACCAAATGCCAATGCCACCGTGGCAGCGACAAAGCCCGGGGGATTGATTCCAAAATAGGCTGCCAACATCACAGCTCCCACTGCAGATAAACGTGCAGCAATCAATTCTCCTTTTTCACTGACATCTGGCTTGATCATTTTTTTAATCAGGTCGTGGGAAACAGAGGAAGAAATCACCAACAATAGTCCTGCTGCTGTAGATAAAGCTGCGGCTAAGGCCCCAGCAGCCATAATAGCAATGATCCAATTGGGTAAATCTGCAATCTCAGGATTAGCCAATACCATTATGTCGGCATCAACTTTTAGTTCATTGGTTTGTGGATCGGCAACATATTGCACCAAGCCGTCTTGGTTTTTATCTTCATATGAAATAAGCCCTGTAGCTTCCCATTTTTCAAACCACTGAGGTAGTTTAGCATAGGCTTTATTACTTACCGTTTCGATTAAGTTGGTTCGGGAAAAAACAGCTACCGCCGGAGCTGTAGTGTACAAAATAGCAATAAAAAGCAAGGCCCACCCGGCTGACTTTCGAGCGTCGCTCACTTTTTTTACTGTAAAAAACCGAACAATTACATGAGGTAATCCAGCAGTACCAACCATTAAAGCTGCAGTAATAAAGAAGATATCTAGGGTTGATTTTTTTCCTGAAGTATACTCATGAAAACCCAGTTCTCGATGCAAACCATCTAACTTATCCAATAAGTAAATCCCATCACTATCTGCAGAGCCAAAACCAATTTGAGGAATCACATTGCCTGTGACCATTAAAGAGATGAAAATAGCGGGCAACATAAATGCAAAAATCAACACACAATATTGTGCAACCTGGGTATAGGTGATGCCCTTCATTCCCCCCAAAACAGCATAAAAAAGGACAATCAACATCCCCATGAGGACACCTGTGGTGATATCTACCTCCAAGTAACGAGAGAATACCACACCTACCCCTCGCATTTGTCCTGCTATATAGGTAAAGGAAACTATCAATGCGCAAAATACTGCCACCCCCCGTGCTAAATTGGAATAATAGCGGTCACCAATAAAATCTGGAACCGTAAATTTTCCAAATTTTCTTAGGTAGGGAGCTAGCAAAAGTGCCAATAAAACATAACCTCCTGTCCAACCCATCAAATAGACCGAACCGTCATAACCGTTAAAAGAAATAATCCCAGCCATAGAAATAAAAGATGCTGCAGACATCCAATCAGCAGCAGTAGCCATTCCATTGGCAATAGGAGGAACTCCTTTCCCAGCTATGTAAAATTCGCCTGTAGAGGAAGCTCTTGTGATAATCGCAATAGTAATATATAATGTAAAACTGAGTCCTACAGCGATCCAAATCCAATATTGTAATTCCATTATTTTTGGTTTTTAAATTTTTGATCCAAACGATTCATCAAATAGATATATACAAATATCAAAATGACAAAAATATAGATTGCACCTTGTTGGGCAAACCAAAAGCCGAGTTTGAAGCCTGCAATTTGGATTTGATTGAGTGTATCTGCCAATAGGATTCCGAATCCAAAAGAAACGGTAAACCATATGATTAATAGTACTACCAAATACTTTAAATTGGTTTTCCAATAGTTATTTGTTTTATTCATTATATTGGTTTAATTCGCCAAATATACAAATAAAAGTGAGCTAGAAAAGTCTAAAAAATAGTATGAAAAAACAACGTCTAAAGTTTGATAAAGATTTTTCTTTTGTACAACTGATAAGTTGGAATCCATATGATTAGCACGTAAAGTAAAGCATAAATCAGTGAAGCGAATTTAGGAGCAATACCTGCACTAGAGGCCTGTTCTACAAAAGTGGCACTTAGTGAAATACCCCAGATTTTTTTACTGTAAAAAAAAGTATAAAAAATCCCTGCTAAAGTATAAGCAAAAATTGCATTCATCCCAAAAACTCGAGCCATTTTGAATCGAGTAGCATGGGCTTTTATGTCTACCCAGTATACAAATAGAGCCAAAAGTAAACAACTGATTCCTCCTGTAATGAGTACAAAAGAACTGCTCCAAATACTTTTGTTAATCGGCATAAGATACTGGAAAACATCTCCTAAAACAAGTAGGGTTCCTGCCATAAGAAAAAGCTTGATAAGTTTATTTTTAAGGGTAGCTTTAGACACTAATATAAAACCAGCCATCATCCCCAGTAAACCAGTGGCCAACGCAGGAAATGAACTGAGGATGCCCTCGGGGTCCCAAGTTTGCTTCCATAGATAACCCGGTAAGTAAAGCTGATCGATATAATTCGCCCAGTTTTTTCCAGGTTCGCTCAAATCGGGCATCCCTATGCCGGGCAATGGAACATATTTCAATACCAACCAATAAAGCACCAAAATAACAGAAGCAATAATGACTTGAGTCTTTCTTTTGGTATATAAAAAAAGTAAAGCACAGATCATAAAAACAAAGGCTATACGGGGTAGTACACCTACCCAACGAATTTGATTGAAATTAAACGAAGGCCACAACCACAGAAAGATTCCTAATAAATAAATTTTAATGCTTCGCCAAAGGATTTTTTTTAACAATTGATTACGACTCATTCCTCTATCACCTTGTTTAGTTAGGGAGAGAACAATGGAAACGCCAACAATAAAAACAAAAGTGGGGAATATGTAATCCGTGGGTGTAAGACCGTTCCAGTCTGCATGTAAAAGAGGAGTATATACATGATCCCACGAACCTGGATCATTGACAATAATCATTAAAATAATGGTGAATCCTCTTAAAATATCCAGAGAAAAAAATCTACTATTTATATTTGTCATATTGTTAAGAGAGCTTTATTTAAATGTACTAAAAATTAGCTAAATCGAAAATATAGTGGTTTTTGAAATAAGCAGCCTATGATCATTTGACGTTGTGAAAAATTTAAGGAGTTGGCTATTGGTTTTATAATCATCTTAATGCTAATTTCTCTCTGGAGTATCCTTTAATTTTTATTTAAAATCGAGTGATCTTTTAACTCTTTACGAAATATATTCAATAGCTTTAAGCTTTTTAAAAATTCACTAACTTTTGTTTCTTAAATCTACTATACCAGATCTAAGTATTGCTTTTTTAATCGCTATGGGCTGTGCTATATTATTAGGTATTGCAAAATCTGGGATAAAAGGATTGGCAATATTAATTGTTACTGGTCTAGCATTGGTTTATGGAGCAAAAGAGTCAACGGGAATATTGATGCCTATGCTCATCTGTGGCGATATTATGGCAGTGATTTATTATAAACGTCATGTCAAATGGATTTATCTCATCAAACTTTTACCATGGATGATTTTGGGAGTATTGATTGGAGTGTTTTTAGGAAAGGATTTGCCAGAGGATCTTTTTAAGTCAGGTATGGCTTTTATCATTATAATCAGTGTGATCATGATGTACTATTGGGAACGAAAAAAAGATGGTATGGTTACGAATCACTGGAGTTTTGTTGCGTTAATGGGAATGATGGCTGGTTTTACTACTATGGTAGGAAATTTAGCAGGAGCTTTTTCCAATATTTATTTTCTAGCCATCAAATTACCTAAAAATGAATTTATTGGAACAGCAGCATGGTTGTTTTTTATCATTAACCTTTTCAAGGTCCCTTTTCACATATGGTCTTGGGGTACCATTAATTTGGCCTCATTTCAAATCAGTATGACCTTAATCCCTATCGTAATTTCGGGTTTTGGATTGGGTGTTTTTATGGTCAAGAGAATCAATAATGTCAAATACAGGCAATTGATCCTTGTCCTTACGGGTCTGGGGGGATTGGCAATCTTATTGCAGTGATTATTTAGCGACGTTTACGGCTCTTGTTTCTCGTATTACAGTGACTTTAACCTGTCCAGGATAAGTCATGTCAGTTTGAATTTTCTGAGAAATCTGAAAGGACAATTCTGCCGACTGATCGTCAGAAACCTTTGCACTTTCAACGATCACCCTCAGTTCACGTCCTGCTTGAATGGCGTAGGCCTTATTAACCCCATTAAAGTCATAGGCAATGTTTTCTAGGTCTTTCAGTCTTTGGACATAACTATCCAGGACTTGCCTTCTTGCTCCTGGCCTAGCACCCGAAATGGCATCACATACCTGAACTACTGGAGAAAACAAGGACGTCATTTCAATTTCGTCGTGATGGGCACCAATGGCATTACAAACTTCTTTTTTCTCTCCATATTTTTCAGCCCATTCCATCCCCAAAATGGCATGTGGAGTTTCCGTTTCCTCTTCCGGAACTTTTCCAATATCATGCAAAAGTCCTGCACGTTTGGCCAACTTGGGATTCAAGCTCAGCTCTGATGCCATCACACCACATAATTTAGCTACTTCTCTTGAGTGTTGTAACAAATTTTGACCATAGGAAGATCGATACTTCATTCGTCCAATGAGTTTGATTAATTCGGGATTAAGACCGTGGACGCCCAAGTCAATAACTGTTCTTTTTCCAACTTCAACAATTTCGTTTTGAATTTGTTTGGTAGTTTTATTTACTACCTCCTCAATACGGGCAGGATGAATCCTACCATCGGTTACAAGTCGGTGCATGGACAAACGAGCTATTTCACGTCGAACAGGATCAAAGCAAGATAGGATAATTACCTCAGGAGTGTCGTCAACTATAATTTCAACACCTGTGGCAGCCTCGATAGCGCGGATGTTTCTTCCCTCTCTACCTATGATTCTTCCTTTGACATCATCCGAATCTAAATTGAATACAGATACGCAATTTTCAATTGATTCTTCTGTACCTATTCGTTGAATAGTGTTGATGATAATTTTTTTAGCTTCTTGTTCAACCGTCAATTTGGCTTCCTCTAAGCTTTGTTGGGCAAAGGCCATTGCTTCCGACTCTGCTTTTTTTTCTAAAGAACTGATCAATTCTTTTTTGGCTTGATCAGCAGATAAACCTGAAATAGTCTCAAGTTTTTCAACTTGAATTTGATGAGAAATCTCAAGCTCTTTCTTTTTGGCGTCCAACTTTTCAATGCGTTTTTCTAGGGATTCCCTTTTTTGTTCTAGTGAATGAGATAAGTTTTTATTGCGATTAAGCTCATTATTTAGTTTGTTTTCCTTGTCCCTCAAACGACTTTCTACATCAGAAATTTTCTTTTCGCGCTGAAAAATCACCTTTTCGTGTTCTGATTTTAATTCAATGAAGCGTTCTTTAGCTTGTAACATTTTTTCACTCTTGATACGGTCTGCATCTCTTTTCGATTGATTGATAATTTCCTTTGCCTCAGTATTGGTATCATTGAGTTCTTTGAAATTTTTTCTCCGCTGTATAAAGATTCCCACGCCGATCCCGATTAGAATCGCGATGGCGATAAAAATTATCATATTAGAATTTACTTCCATTTGGTTAGTTTTAAATCATTAAAAAAGCCTGTATCGGCAAAGAGTTTTTGTATAAACTCCTAAATAAAAGGTTTGAGGCTACACAACTGGTCAAGGATCTGCTCAAGGCAGCTTGCTTTTACAATTATAACTCACCTCTTCTAAAAAAATAGCTCGTTGAGTTTATCAAAAAATCACCAATACAGGCAGTATGTATTTATTTAAAGAACTTAGTAATTGGAAAGATGTAAGTCAATCAACTCAATCAATTCGTTGGTTTTTGTTGATAGATCATCTTTCCCAGTATTTTTTTCAAGCTGATTTTCCAGTTGAGCAGCGTATTGTAGGGCACACATGGCCAAAACATCTTGTTTGTCACGTACGGCATAGTTTTGCTCCAGCTGCTTAGTCATTTCGTCAATTTTTTTTGCTGAAATCCTCAGCGAGGCTTCCTGATCAGGTCCGATTTTCAAAGGATAAACCCTATCGGCGACGGTTAATTTTATTTTTATTTTTTCACTCATGATCTATCTTACCTCTGAGAGCTGGTGGATGCAAAAATCTACTTCTTTAATTAAACTATTTATTTTACGCTTGGTAATCGCTTTACTTTCTTTACTGCCAAGTAGAGAATTCGCCACCTTGAGGGATTCATTCTCCCTTTTTAATTCCGAGATTTGAGTTTCTAAAGAGGAAGACTCTTGTTTGTACTGTTGGTTTTCTGTTTTTAATTTATTGATTAACAGATGATTTTCCTTTAACTTATTGAGTAACTGAACAATTCTTTCTTCTAAAGTATCAAAATTATTCATCAGAACTTAAATTTTGGATGGTCAATACTATACAATTACAAAAATAGGAATTAGTTACGATAAAATCTCCTTATGAAATTTATTTTAAAAAATTTAACAAGCTTAAGATCTTCAATTAAAAATGAAAAATAATTTCTTCGGCTTTAGTGTATTAATTTAAAAATTCATGGAGTTGGGTCTTTCTTCTTACCCCAAAAAATAGGGACGCAGTGTAAAGTTTTATGATCCGTCTTGATGATATAATTATCTCCAAAATCCTTAATTCTTCTTGATGTCCTATAATCCATAACTATTTTACAGAGAGTTTAATAACTGAGTTGATGACTTTTTATGGTAAAATATTATCACTTAAATGCTTTCAATAATTAAATGAAAATTGAAGAGCCTACAAAAGATACGATATAGCTAAAAAAAAGTAATAATAATCATAATATCGCCCAAAGACTCCTAAATAAGTAAAATATCAATTAGATTTAAATCTAAGGAGGGTTTTAATAAAAACAACGTTTTTAAGTACGGTTTTGGGAGATTCACAAACAGATATAAAATTAATATCAATAAAAGGATTTGAAAAAACGATTTAAATAGACTTGAATCAATATCCTTAAAAATGTATTTTTGTATGTGTTTAGGGATTAAAAATGAAATTAAAACTGGTGGTCTTAGTAACTGCTATACTTTTGGCGCCTCAGTTACAGAGTCAAATAAAGAAAGAATGGGTACCTCCTCTTGATATACCATTTTCCTTATCAGGAACTTTTGGAGAACCAAGAAGTACACATTTTCATCTGGGAATCGACATTAAAACTCAAGGAAAAGAAGGTTGGAAAGTTAGAAGTGTGGCTTCCGGATACATTAACAGAGTCCGGGTATCACTTGGGGGATATGGAAAGACATTGTACATAATCCACCCCGACGGAACCTCCTCGGTTTACGCACACCTAAAAAAATTCGCCCCAAGAATAGAAAACTACATCAAATCCATTCAATACGAAAAGGAGTCCTACACCCTCCAGCATTTCCCCAAAAAAAGGGAGTTTATGATTGATGCTGGAGAGGTAATTGGTTACTCTGGAAATACAGGAAGCTCCTCAGGGCCTCATTTACACTTTGAAATTAGAGACACCAAAAGTCAAAACCCAATAAACCCATTGCTGTTTGACTTGCCAATCAGCGACAGTCAAAGACCTCAATTTCAAAAACTATTTTTATTCTACCCCAAAAACAATTCTGTTCTGACACATTCTGAACCCATTGGTCTTAAAAAAGTCAATGACAGTACATACAATACCCCCGTGGTAAGTTCTTTAGGAAAAATAGGGCTGGGGCTTCAAATGTTTGACCGACAAGATTTGAGTTACAGCAAAAACGGAATTTACAAAGCCAAATTGGAGGTGAATGGAAAAACCATGGCACAATTCCAGTTTGACCAACTGAATTATTCCGATTCTGACAAATTATTCATCAATGTAGATTACCCGACTTACAAAAAAAATAAGATCAAAATACAAAAACTGTTTTTTCAAGATCATAAACCCTTGACATTCATGAAGTCCATTAACACTGAAGGACTTTTTAACGTCGAATTGGAAAAGTCCTACCAAGTCAATATTGTCGTTGAAGACTTTTCAGGAAACACTTCCTATATTGTCATGAATATTGAAGGAAGAAAGAAGCAAATCCCAAATAAAAAATTAAAAGGTAAGTTAATTGAACCTAGATTGGATTACCTTTTAGAGCTGAACGATAAAGAGGTCTATTTTCCTAAAAAAAGTTTTTTTAAGAACGCCATCATTCAAATTGATGAAGAAAAAAACACCTTGAGTATTGGCCCCAATTTATTTCCCTTCAATAACCCTATCGAAATCCGCTTTAAAATTACTGAAGAGGATACCTTAAAACTTCGTCAAAGTTTTATCGCCAAGAAAATCGGAAAAAAATTATCATTCCTACCAACTAAAATCGATGAAAACCACTGGATCACTAAACTGAAGGACATGGGGGACTTTACCCTAGTAAGAGACTCAATCCCCCCCAAAATAATTCCGTCTAATTTTAAACCCAGTCAATGGCTTAGTAAGTTCAAATTTTTAAAAATTAATATCTCTGACGACTTTTCTGGAATCAAATCCTATAGAGGAACTATCAACGGGGAATGGATATTATTTGAATATGAGCCCAAACGAAATTTACTAACTTATGATTTTGTGGATAAAACTTTTAACCATGCAAAACATGAACTCAAATTAGAAGTAGAGGACAATGTGGGCAACAAATCGGTTTACAAGACTACTTTCTTTAAGAAATACAATCTGAATTAAATTGTATTTATTCTCTCAATACAGATAGCGATTGGATAACATAATCGACTTCCTCTTTAGTGTTGAACGAAGAAAAGGAAAACCTCAATGATGGATACTTTTTGACGGCATTGGGTCTTTTTAAAGTTCCCAAAACATGTGATCCAGAGTCTGCTCCTGCTTGACAAGCGCTTCCTTTTGAACATGCAATTCCCTTGAGATCCATATGGAAATTCAGCAATTGGGATTTGGAATCATCTAAAGGTAAAGCAACATTCACCAAAGTATAGGTACTTTGCTCAAGATTCCCTGACAGACCATTAAAATGTGCTTCAGGAAAAAGTGTTTTCAGTTGGTCGATAAAATATTTTTTCAACCCTGTGATATAAGTCCTTTCCTCCTCTAAGTTTTTATAGGCGATTTCTATGGCTTTTTGCAAACCAATGATGTTGTGAACCGATTCGGTTCCCGCTCTAAGTCCTCTTTCTTGGGGTCCCCCAACGATAAAAGGATCTATAGGGGTGTTTTTTCTAATGTATGCGAATCCAACTCCCTTTGGACCATGAAATTTGTGAGCTGCAGCTGCCAAAAAATCTATGGGTTGAGATTGAAGATCGAAATCAAAATGTCCAACCCCCTGAACTGCGTCGGTATGAAAATAGGATGCATTAGCTTTGCATATCGCCCCTACCCTATCCAGATCGAGTATATTCCCAATTTCATTATTGATGTGCATCAAACTAACCAATTTGGGGGTTTCGTCTACTTTGAGTAGACTTTCCAAATGATCGAAATTTAGTGAAGCGTTTTCGTCCAAATCTACATAACGAATTTTCACACCTTCTTTTTTCAAATCATCCAAAGCATGTAAGACGGCATGATGTTCTACAGGGGAGGAGATTATAGTGCGGATATTCAAATTTTTCACAGCACGGCGCAATATCATATTGTCAGACTCTGTTCCCCCAGAAGTAAAAATAATCTCTTGGGGTTCGCAGTTCAGATGTTTTGCAACGCTTTTTCGAGCGGTTTCTATCAAGGATTTTGCTGATCGACCAAAAGCATGAGTAGAGGAAGGATTTCCAAAAGTAAACAACATACTTTGGGTCATAAATTCAATAACCTCATTTCTTAGGGGAGTTGTAGCCGCATTATCGAAATATACTTTCATCAATTATTTCTAATATGAAAAGAATGAACCCTAATGAACCGGTTCAAATTTTTTTAGGGTTTCAATAATGATTTTTATACAATCATAGAGTTGTTCTTCACTAATTACCAATGGTGGTGCAAAACGAATGATATTACCGTGAGTTGGTTTAGCCAAAAGACCATTGTCTCTTAATTTTAAACAAATGTTCCAAGCAGTATCACTTTCGGGAGAATCATTTATGACAATAGCGTTAAGTAAACCTTTTCCTCTTACCAGCTTTACAATTTTACTCTGGGTGATATAAACATTCATTTCTTCTCTAAAAATATCTCCTAAATTTTGGGCATTTAGAGCAAGATTTTCATCAATAACAACTCTTAACGCTTCAGTTGAAACTGCAGCAGATAGTGGGTTACCACCAAAAGTTGAGCCATGCTCACCGGGTTTTAAACATAACATGATTGGATCATCGCACAATACGGCTGAAACAGGTAAAACACCCCCTGATAATGCTTTCCCCAAAACTAGTATATCCGGCCGAGCATCTTCGTGGTCAGTAGCCAGCATCTTTCCTGTTCTTCCAATACCAGTCTGAATTTCGTCTGCTATCATTAAGACATTATATTTGGTGCAAAATTTCCTCACTTGCTCCAAATATCCTTCTTTAGGTACAATAACACCAGCTTCTCCTTGTATAGGTTCAAACATAAATGCAGCACAATTAGGATCACTTAATTTTTTTTCCAGGACATTTAAGTTATTGTAGGGTATTATATCATATCCAGGCATAAAAGGGCCAAAACCATTATATGATACAGGGTCCGTTGAACTTGAAATAGCTGCCAATGTTCTTCCCCAAAAATTTCCTTCTGGAAATACAATTTTGGCAGCATTTTTTTTTATTCCTTTTTTTTCATATCCCCATTTTCTTGCTAATTTAACTGCTGTTTCACCAGCTTCAACTCCGGAATTCATTGGCAAACATTTATCGTATGAAAATAAATCTGTCAAGAACTTTTCATAATTTCCTAAAACATTGTTGTAAAAAGCTCTTGATGTTAGTGTTAATTTGGCCGACTGTTTTTTTAGAGCTGTAATAATTTTTGGGTGACAATGTCCTTGGTTAACTGCTGAATAAGCAGATAAAAAATCATAATACTTTTTTCCATTTACGTCCCATAGATATACACCTGACCCTCTCTCTAATACAACAGGTAAAGGTTTGTAATTATGTGCACCATACGTAGCTTCAATGTCTATGTAGTAATTTTGTAGAGTTTTTTCTGTGGTATTCATCATTAATATCTAATGGTAGTTAATTTTAATAAAAATCCAAGACAAAAATAACAATATAATTGAACTTTAAAAGACACCTGATTCATTGATGAAATGAAATCAAATTCTTTGGAATGGTTTACAAAAAATCTGTCAAATGGAAAAAAACAATCCTATTTTTACAAGATGGCAAAAAAATTCATTTCAGAGCAATATAATAACTTGGAGGTGGTTGACATTACCGCCCGGGGAAAAGGAGTAGTTAAGTCAGAGGAGGGTAAAGTGATCTTCGTTTCAGGGGTAGTTCCAGGCGATATAATCAATGTTGAGACCTACAAAAAAAGAAGAGGATATTTTGAAGCCAATCTGATTGAAATCTTAGAACCCTCTCCAAATCGAATTGAGGCAGAATGCGAACATTTTGGGGTTTGTGGGGGTTGTAAGTGGCAAAACATGAGTTATGAAGCTCAGCTAAAATTCAAGCAAAAAGAAGTATTGCATAACATTAAAAACTTGTCAGGGATGAGCATACCAGAAATTGATGATATACAGGCTGCTCCACAACCCTACTTCTACAGAAATAAGATGGAGTATACCTTTTCCAACCAAAGGTGGCTGACAGCCGATGAAATCGCAAACAAATCGTTGACAATTGAAAAAAGAGGCTTGGGGTTCCACAAAGCTGGAATGTGGGACAAGGTGGTCGACATAAGCCAGTGCCATTTGCAAGCCGAGCCGGCAAATGAAATCAGAAATGCTGTTAAAGCTTTTGCGCTGGAACACCAACTTGATTTTTTTAACCCAAGAGATCAAAAAGGCTTTTTGCGAAGCTTAATGATTCGCAACACTAAAAGGGGTTCTTTTATGGTTTTAATACAGTTTTTTAGAGAAAATAAAGCCAAACGGGAGTGCCTATTGGATCACTTAAAAAAACATTTTAATATAGCTTCATTGCTCTATTGTATCAACAGTAAAGCCAATGACTCACTCTATGACCAAGAGATCATTTGCTATGATGGTGAAAACCATATAATTGAAGAAATGGAGGGCTTGAAATTTAAAATCAATGCCAAATCATTTTTTCAAACCAACAGCGAACAGGCTTATGAATTGTATAAAATAGCCAGAAACTTTGCAGGACTCAAAGGTGACGAACTAGTTTACGACTTATATACAGGCACAGGTACTATTGCACAATTTATTGCTAAAGATTGCAAAAAGGTAGTGGGAGTGGAGTCTGTTCCAGAAGCTGTAGAGGTGGCTCAAATCAATGCAGAAGAAAATGGAATTAAAAATGCTTTTTTTGAAGTGGGAGATATGCGTGATATTTTCAATCAAGATTTTATCAATCGCCATGGAAAAGCCGAGGTGGTGATTACAGACCCCCCTCGAAATGGAATGCATCCAGCCGTGGTAAAACAATTAATTTTATTAGCACCCAAGCGAATCGTTTATGTTAGTTGTAACCATGCCACCCAAGCGAGAGATTTGTTTTTGATGAAAGACCAATACAAACTGATCAGATCTAGAGCCATAGATATGTTTCCCCAAACTCAACATGTTGAAAATATCGTACTTTTAGAAAAGATTTAAGCTAATGACCTCCCGAAGTTTATTTTTCCTAATATTAATGATATTGTTTTCTTGTGAAAAGGACGACATCTGTCTCGAGGGGACTTCGGCCACTCCGAGAATGATTGTTTTATTTAAGGATCATGAAAACCCCCAGATCAAAAAAGGGGTTACCAAACTTTTGATCAGAGGTTTGGGCCTTATCGACAGCCTAACAATCTTCTCTGGAGATTCAATCTCAATTCCCTTAAGGAATAATTATGAATTTACACAGTACGAATTTACCTTGAGTACCACCTCTCCAACCCTAAGCGACTCACTGCAAATAAACCATCGTCAATTTGATACATATATTAATAGAGCTTGTGGATACAAATCCACTTTCATATTCGAAAAAAATTTCTATTATGAACTCACCCAAAGTGAAGGTTGGATAAAAAACATAGAAAAAATAAGTGATACCCTATACGATGAAAAAAGTTCACATTTGTCTATTTATCATTAGTCTATTGACCCCTGTTTATTGGACTACTGCACAAGAACTTTTGGAGGAGATTGAAGAGGTGGTGGTTGATACTCTCAAAAAAAAGGAAAAAAAACCCTATACCATTCGCTTTGGCCTGGATCTATCAAAGCCCGTAATGGCTCAATTCGATAAAGACTTTTTTGGATTGGAATTGGTTGGAGACATTAGACTTTTTTCTGAGTTTTATGGTGCCATTGAATTGGGTAATGAGAAAAAAACACAACAGTCTGAGCAAATCAATTTTACCTGTTCAGGAAGTTACCTCAAATTGGGATTTGATTATAATTTATATGAAAATTGGAAGGGCATGAACAATGCCATTTATTTAGGTATGCGCATTGGAAATAGTTTTTTTAAGCAAAAAGTAAATGGATATGAGCCCTACCAAATCAATCATTATTGGACAACTGAAATTATAAAAAACGGCCCTGAAATTAGAGAACAAGACGCATTATCGGCCCGATGGATAGAGGTTATAGCAGGAATTAAAGTCAAAATGATTAATAACCTTTACATGGGATTCAGTATCAGACTCAATAGATTGATGAATGACACCCGTCCTGACAATTTTGATAATCTTTACATCCCTGGATTTAACAAAAAGACTGATGAAAATGTGTGGGGGGCTGGCTTCAACTATACTCTAACCTACTCAATTCCTGTAAAACTTTAGTCTTTTGAAGTCTCATGATTTTTAAGTTTATGGATTTTTTTGGTTCCCTCGTAAATAGGGAAGTTACACAAACGGGTTTCCAATTTTCCATTAAATAACTTTATTTTTCTGTTTGGCCGAAGTCCAAAAAACTTTAGGGCTTCAAAGTTTGAACTAATAATCCATGCTTGAGTATTGGGATAGGAACGCTTCAAAGTATCTGCAAAGTTTTTATATAAAGTATTGATGTCTCCGTCCAAACGCTCACCGTAAGGAGGATTGGTCAGTAGGTGAAGTGGTCCATCACCCATTTTTTGGGAGTTAAAAAAATTGGCCCTATTTACTTGAATAAAATCTTCGAGAGCAGCATTTTTGATATTAGTCGTTGCCTTTTCAATGGCGGAGGGAGCTTTATCAAAACCATAGATTTTTCCAACAGGAGAAACCACACAATTGAGTTTAGAAGATTTGATTTTATTAAAAAGGGTTTCGTCCCAATCCATCCACTTTTCAAAAGCAAAAACTTTGCGATTAATGTTTGCAGGAATCTTACAAGCCATCATAGCGGCTTCAATCAAGAAAGTTCCACTGCCACACATAGGATCCATAAAATCTGTTCTTGGATCCCAATCGGACAGTATAATAATCCCCGCTGCAAGAACCTCATTGATAGGAGCAATATTAGTCAGAGATCTATAGCCCCTGTAATGCAAAGAGGAACCGGAGGTGTCAAGAGATAAACAACATTTTTGATCAAATATATGGAGGTGTAATCTTATGTCAGGATAACGAGTGTCGACCGTTGGTCTCGTAGCATGATCTTTCCTAAAACGGTCTACAATAGCATCTTTACAACGCTGGGTAACATAGAGCGAATGATTGAATACCTTTCCGTGAACCACGCTATCAATTGCAAAGGTCTTATCAGGAGAGAGGAAAGCACTCCAGTCATAATTGTAAAGTTTTTCATAAAGCACACTTTCATTATCTGCACGAAAATGAAAAATGGGTTTCAATATTTTTAATGCTGTTCGCAAACAAATATTGGCTTTGTACATAAAACCTTTGTCCCCTGTAAAATGAACCAGGCGATTCCCTTCATGAACGTCCATTGCTCCAAGTTGCTTTAATTCAGTAACTAAGATCTTTTCCATCCCATAGAAGGTCTTGGCCATCATTTTAAAATTGTTCTCCATTCTAAGTAATTCAGTCTAAAAGTACTATTTTTAGCACTATTATAAGATTTATATTAAGGTATGTCACTTAAAGAGTACTGGCTCTTGATTCTGCCCTTTTTGGGAGCTATGGCGGGTATAATGCTCCCTCAATTTTTTCCCCTTAAAAAAACCTTAGGATTAAAGATAATCTTATCCTTTAGCGGAGCTTTTCTATTGGGAATTACTGTGTTCGAATTGTTTCCAGAGATATTTTCCACAGGGAGCAAACAACTTTCTATTTATGTGATGGGAGGAATTTTATTTCAAATTGTCTTGGAATATTTCTCCAAAGGAGCCGAGCATGGACATTATCATTCCAGTGGTTCAAATTTTTTTCCATTGACCTTGTGGTTGAGTTTGAGCATACATGCACTTGTGGAGGGAATGCCATTATCAAATCAAATGGAATTGACATATGGCATCGTTATACACAAAATCCCCATAGGAATGATTTTGTCTATAATAATGGGAAAAATAAATATTTCTAGTAAAATTATGTGGTCTGCACTAATACTCTTTTCATTGATGACTCCGATTGGAAACCTAATTATGACCTACACCCCATATCTGATTGATCATCAACTTGAGATCATTGCTTGGGTAATGGGTATGATTCTCCATATTTCTACAACAATCTTATTTGAAAGCAATGAAAACCATCGGTTTAACCTAAATAAACTCATTACAATACTTGTAGCAATTCTATTGGCCTATTTGATTTAAGAAAAATAGAACAGCTGATTTTCCTATTATAACTTTAATAAACCTTATATTAATTTAAACTAGCCAGTATCTACTTTGCTAATGAAAGTTCCAAAATAATTTTAAAAACTTATACTACATATTAAATTACAAGCGTGTAAAAATCCGGTTTGTACTCCCTTATTAGACATGAATCAAAACTAATTTCTCATCTAGATTTGTAGTCGCATAAAAGCGCTCAATACTGTTATAAAAATGCTTTTTTAAAGGGATCATCCCTTAGTTTTAGTTTCTGGTACACTGTGATTTTTGTTTCATATCATTTTAATAAAATTTTTTATTAAAAATTTTATTTTACAACTCTACCTTTAGTGCTTTTTTTTTATAAAAATGGGTAAAACAATACCAAAAAAATATTGTTCGTGGTATCTAACAAGACAGTGAAACATGGTCTTCTACTTTTACGAAAAATATCTAAACGACATAGATTATTAATAGAATATAATAAAGTAATAAAAAAGACCCCAACATTGCTGCTGGGGTCTCGAAGAAGGCAGTGACATACTCTCCCACCGTGCGGCAGTACCATCTGCGCTGATAGGCTTAACTTCTCTGTTCGGAATGGGAAGAGGTGA